>CAYJCI010000090.1:6095-8006 GCA_964368595.1 uncultured Desulfovibrionaceae bacterium | reverse complement strand
TTAATGCAAATTGCCCGCCTTGTATTTAGGACGGGCAATTTTGTAATTTAGCTTTTAAATAATTGTGTCGTGTAAATAGTTTACACTTCAACACAAAATGCTTGTAAAAGTGGTAGGCGTTTAGTTTCAAACTCTTTTGCAAGGTTTTTAAGCTCAGCTAGGCACTCTTCTTCAGAAAGCTCCACACCTTCTTTTTGTAGCTTCATGCCTATTGATTGCAAGGCGTCGTGAACCCATTTTATTTTATCATCTTGTTTTTTAATGTTTTCTTTAGCGGCAAGTAAGAACATCATCTCAACAGATGTTACGGTTAATCCACCTTCAAGAACAGGTGAAGCTAAGGTAAAGGGATTTGCGCCCTTTAGGGCAGTCTGGCAGATATGCGCATTTAATTGTTTTGAGGCTTTAAGTTGCTCTTTTGTAACCTTGTTAATATCCTTTGCTGGGTGTAGCACGTTTGCGGCAAAAAGAATGCAAAGAGCTTCTTTTATGGCAGTAACATCCATCTGCGGAAAAGCCTTAGCAATATCATTAATATTTTTGGGCTTGTAGTTATCTGAAGCTATAAATGCCACAATGGGTTTATATACATCTTCTTTTAAGCTTATTTGCCCGCTTGATACGTTGATACTATAACCTACTGCATCTTCCTGAACACATAGGGCAAAGTATAAATCTTTGTCCACGGTTTCGCTATCTTCAACGCTTATAAAGTTTGCACCCTTTACAAAAATATCTGCCCTAAATTGAGTATTAAGTGCAAAATCTCTAACAGTTTCACGCAGTGCCACATCAGTAATATTAGCTAACAACTGTTGAAGCTCTGCTGGGATTGAAATAGTTAATTGATTAAGTAGGCGTGATGATGACACAAAGTTGCACTTTGCTTTTGCAAAGTCTGCGGCAACGTCTTTAAAATATGGCACGTACCAATTTTCATTCAAATATTCATGTGCCACATAGGATACACTTTTATCAGCTAAGGATTTGAATTTAACTGTGGCATTGGGGTTTTTTGTAAAATAAAGTGCATTACTTTGCTCAAGCTGTGAGATAAATTTATAAGCTTCTTGCACTTGAAGCGTTGAGCCCTTGGCTGCATTAATGGTTTTGGCATGATAGGTTAAAAGCTCACGCAAGGGCGTAAATTCAGCCCAACCAGGCATGCAATTATAACTTACATAAACTGCGCCACCAACTTTTAGGTTGGATGAAATGATTTTTAATATTTCTTCACGATTTTCAGCAGTAATCCAAGACCAGACGCCATGTAATGCTATTAAATCAAATTGTGGCAGGGTGCCATTTTTGGATTTATCAGATAACTCTTCAAATGAGTCATTTAGTATTTGGCAGTTTGCGCCTGATTTTTCTGCTAATTTGCGTGCTGCAAGGCAGTGATTGGGGTTAAAGTCAGTACCCCAAAATTCGCCTTCATTGGTTGCGGCATGTACATTAAGGCTTACACCTTGCCCATAACCAAGCTCAAGATAGCGAAATGGTTCACCATCCTTGCATTTTGGCAATGACACACCACAAAAAGCCAAGACTGATTTTAGATGTGCAGGTGTTAAATCACGAAAAAAATGTGCATCGTAAGGTATATCAACAACATAACCATCAAATGTATTATTCATTCAACTAATCCTATTTCTTTTTTGGAGTTGGTTTTTCTTTTGCTACATCTTCTTTTTTAGATTCCTTTGGTGGGAAGGCAACGCCAGCCCCAAGGTCAGCAGGTAGGTTTGGGGTATCAATTTTACTTGGCATTGCTGGAAAGGTGATGCTAGCTCTATTGTAGAGAGCTTGAGTTTTAACTGTGATATCTTCTGGTAAGGCTTTGAATTTATCAAGCATGCTTTTTGAGCCTTCATTAACATATATTATGCCATCTTGATTGACTATTAGGTC
>CAYJCI010000090.1:3535-5995 GCA_964368595.1 uncultured Desulfovibrionaceae bacterium | reverse complement strand
TTAAGCATTGCAGTTTTTGAATCTGTATGCATAAACATAAAAGCTCCACCCAAACCAATAATTATCAATGCTAGTATAAATAAATAACGCATTTTGAACCCTTAAAATAGTATTATTTAATAGTGTTGAAATAAAGTGAAAACTAGCAAAGCTACGGCGAATGACGTAAAAGCTATGAATTTTATCCAGATACAAATTACAGCTCATGCTAAAATTGGGGGGTTACGCCATTCGTCGTAGTTTTGCTAAATTTTTTATAGTTTAATTTTGATGTTTAAATAAAGCGAAGCTCTTGAGTTTTAACCCAAGAGCTTCGCAGTTTTATATGTTTTTAGAAATCATAACGGAAGGTAGCAAATACCATATGGTCTGTTTCATGCTCAGAAGCCAAGATGTTATAGTTGATACCTAGGGTTAAGCTTTCATTTGCAATGTCAAAGCCTAAGCCACCGTTAAAGGCAAAGCCATCAACGTTTTTCATGGTAAGGTCGGTAGAGCCAGCAACACCAGCAATGCTTGTGTTTGCAGTGGTTTCTAAATCACCAGCTGCTGCAATAAAGCCAACATCAAGCTTTGGTGTGAAGTGCCAACCGCTCTTCATTGCAAAGTCTTTGCTTAGGGTTACGCCAACTGGGAAGTACCAAACACTTTGATGGTTGCTTTCAACTTCAAATACTCTGCCAAGACCGCTATTTACGTCGTATTCATCGGTTGTAATACCCATGTAACGTACGCCAGCGTGAGGCATAATATCTAAAGCAGAAGTTTCCCAAACATATTCAGCGGTAAGGCCAACAGTCCATACATTAGAAGTAATGTCAGACTTTAGGTTGCCAGTAGCCATTGCAGATGGAACATCGTATGATGCTTCACTGTAAACACCAGTGTAACCGATATCAAGCAGGGCTGTGAAGTTATCCTTCATGTAAGCACCATATGCGCTCACACCCCAGAAGTCGAAGTCAGACTGGGCAGAGTTAAAGCTACCATTAGCCTCTGAATAACCAGCACCAATGTTTAGTGCAAGGCCAAGGCGGAACATATCATTAAAGGTATAGTCAGTACCAAGGGCAACGCCACCAAGACCAACATCAAAACCATTGTCAAAGTTTCCAGACTCAGCGCCGCTTATGGTGCTCCACTTATAAAGAGGCATTAACCATACGCCAAGGCCGTTCTTCATGCCAGAGCCAGCAGACAGGCCATCTTCGCCAAGGGTTAGGGCTGCGGTTTCTTGAACCTCAGCGCCAGCACCAGAAACTGTGTTACGCACAGCTAAAGCACCAGATGTAGCTTTTGCAACACCAGCAGTATAGCTTGCAACACCAACTACGTTACCAATCTGGGCACCACCTTCGATGGTTGCTGCACCTTCATTGGAATCAGGTAGTAGGGAGGCTTTTTTCACAAAGTCCATACCAGCGGAGTTTACATTAGTGCGAATACCAGTGTCGATAAGGCTAGCAAGACCAGAATCCATACGTGGGAAGATGGTGCTTGCAAGCACTTGGCTTACGTTAACAACGGCTTTATTAGCGGCTAATGCTGTGGCATCAAGTTTACCATCTAGGAACTTGCTGTCAAAGTAAACATTACTTTCAGTTGCCCAGCCATTACCAGCTGCTGCTTGTGTTAAGGCAGTAGCTTCTGCTACGTTAACAACTGCTTTACCGTCAGTTAAACCAACATTGGTTACAAGTAGCTTTGCAGTAGAGTCAACAGTTACGTTATTTGCTGTTAAAGCAAAGGTTGTTGCATTGGCTACAGCTGCATCAACTACCAAGAGTGAGCTAGCTGCAAAGGTTGCATCACCAGCATTACCCATGCCGCCCAAAGCCGCAGTTGCACCAGCTTGATCAAGGGCACCGTTCACTAAAACGTCAGTAGTTTTAGTTACTATGTCTAATGCCTTGCCAGTAATACCAAATGCTGCAGTAACACCATTAGCAGCATTACTTAAGCTAAGGTTGGCGTTTTTCATGGTGTTTTGTATCCACATAGTATCAGTGGTGCCAACAGCAATGGTTGAATTACGCGCAGCTAATAATTTAGAGGCGCTTACGTCACCAAATGCAACTGTTGAAGCTGCTTTGCCCCAATCAGGGTCAGCTACAACGTCACCTTTGAATGTACCAGCAGACAATGAACCTGTGTTATTGTCATTACCAACAAATACTGTATTACCAGTTGCATCAAATTCACCAGTAACAGTAGCAGTGCCAAGGATATTGGAGTCAGCACCTGTGGCTACTACCTTGGAGGTATTTAGGCTTGCTGAACTGCTATTCATTTGAATAGAGCGAACGTCTACACCATCAGCACCAGTGGTTTTAACAGCACCACCAATAGTTGCGTCGGCTGTGGCTACTATCTTAGTGGTTTCTAAGCCAGCACCTTGGTTAACATTTAGAGCGGCAACGGAAACACCGTCAGCACCAGCTACCTTAGTAGCACCAGTGG
>CAYJCI010000090.1:0-3435 GCA_964368595.1 uncultured Desulfovibrionaceae bacterium | reverse complement strand
TTTAGAGCGGCAACGGAAACACCGTCAGCACCAGCTACCTTAGTAGCACCAGTGGTGGTTAGGTTACCAAGACCAGCAACCTTACCAGTAACAGTACCAGTGCCAAGTGTTAAATCATCACCAACAGCTACGAGACTGATGTTACCATCAAGAAGTACGCCATTTGAGTTATTACCAGTGATTTGGAAAGTACCACCATCTACTTTAACATCGCCAGCACCAGTTACAGAGCCAACAACAGTGTTACCAGTTACATTACCATCACCAAGGGCTACTGCATAGCCACCAAGGCTTGTGTCACCAGAAACGTCAGTTTTACCAGGAGCGGCACCCAATGTAGCATCTGTAAGGTTAGGTGTAATGTTTAGGAGGTTAAGGGATGCAGCACCAGTAAATAGTTTACCAGCTTCGGTAACATAGTTAGCTCTATAATCTGCATAAGCAACATCAGACTTTGCGGTAAGGCCTGCAATGGTTACAGCACCAGCAACGCTGGCTTGTGTAGCACCTAAATCTTTCGCGGTAAAAGCACCAGTATCAGCGTTAAAGCCTGCACTTGTACTATTTACTACCAATGTAGAACCAGCACTTGTGGTAATTTTATCAGCCGCGGCTTTAAGCGTTGTGCCAGACGCATCAAATGTACCAGCAGTCATATTAAGAGTACCAGTAGCACCAAGGTCAATTGCCTGCTTAGCAGCCCATGTGCCGTTTGCTACCTGAACTTTACCAGCAACAGCTGTGCTGATTTTGGCATTGATGTCGCCACCACGGTGAGTTGATTGTGGATCACCAAATTCAAGAGTACCATCAGCATCTAATGTCACAGTACCAGCAGTTAAGGCTACGCCGCTACCAGACTCTGCACCAGAGATTTCCAAAGTACCAGTGTTAATTGTTAAGTTATTTTCATCGGCCTTAGAAGTATTTACAACAGTAAGGGTGTCAACATCAATTCTAGAAGCTGCATCACCTAATGTGATAGTTTGGGCTCCGTCAGAAGTTAAAGTTAAATTCTTAACATCTAGTTCAGCACCAGCAGCGATACCAATTTGTCCATGGGCATTGGCAGTAGCTACAAGATTTGCCGCATTCATTGTCCTCATAGCACTATCGGTTATGGTCAATTCACCACCAGTGATGTTCACATAGGCTTTACCACCTTTGGCAGCTGCATCAGCGCCGTCAGCACCAGCAGTCATGGTTAATGAACCAATATGCATATTTTGGCCACCATTAACGGTTAGCACTGCATCGCCACCTAGGGCAGCACCTGCAAAAGCACCACCAGCACCACCTTGAAGGGTAACAGCACCAGCTATATTTGAACCTTCACCAATGTTTGCAGAGGCATTACCACCAGCTACTGCGGCATCAGCAGAGCCAGCACCACCAGTTAAGCTTAGGCTTGCAGCTTGTACGCTTTTTGTTACACTAAGGTCAGCACCAGCACCTGCAAGAGTTGCAGCTTTACCAGCTTTAACGGTTATGGCTTTGCCAGCCGCATTAAGGCTATTGGCGGTAAAGCTAGCAGCGCCACCAGCAACAGTAGCGGAATCACCAGCATGAACTTGCACATTGTCACTAGCAACAACATCGTCTAATACTAAGTTAGCATTACCACCAGTTCCGGCAGCAGCCAAGCCACCAGTAACGGTAATGGCGCCAACTACGCTTTGCTGATTACCAACGGTAGCGTCTGCTAATATTAAACTAGCATTACCACCAGCAGCAGCGCCACCAGCACCACCAGTAATGGTCACAGCTTGACCGCCAGTGATTGCGCCTTTTAAGTCAGCACCGCCAGCAGTAGCAGCACCACCAGCCGCCGCAGCACCAGCACCACCTGTAATACTTACGGCACCATTGATATTAAGGGTAGCACCAGCATTAGTGGCAACACTAGCAGCACCACCAGCCGCAGCACCACCAGCACCACCTGTAATGGTTAAGCTTGCTACAGTGGCAGTAGATGTATCTTTCTGTAGGCCAAGAACAGCACCTCCACCAGCATTGTCAGCACCAGCACCACCAGTAATGGTTGTGGCTCCGCCAGTAAATGTGGAATGTGTATTAATTGCTACTGTAGCATTACCGCCAACCGCAGTAGCGCCACCAGCACCAGCAGTAATATTTACAGCGCCGCTAACAGTTGCGTTAGCCATTTTATCAGCAGCGATACCTGTAAAGCTAGCTACAACAGCAGCTGCGTTATCTGCCTTGCCGCTAACAGTAAGTGTGCTTGCATAAGTGTTTTTATTTTCTGTAGCAGCGGCAGTAGTTGAAACGGTTAGATTACCACCAACATTTATACCAGCTTTAAGAGCTGAAGGATCAATATTACCAACATAAAGGTGGTGAGCTTCATCGGCACTTCTGCCTAAATCTCTATCTTCAATTACCATATCGCCTGTAACATGAAGTATGCCAGTTGCACCTAGGGATGAACCATCAAAATAGCTGAAGGTCAAGGTGTCAGCGGCACCACCGCTACCGAATTTGAGGCTGCCGTCAACAGTGTTAGTGCCAGCACCAAAGAATAGTTTACCTTCAAGGTCAGGAGTACCGCCCGCGACTATATTAACTTCTTTACCATTGACGTTTAAAGTTTTGCCAGCTAAATCTAAAGCACCGGCAGTTACATTTTCAGTCGCAGTAGTAGTAAAGCTTGGTCCAGTAGTAGGGGCAAGGGTTACTTTGTCAGCATTAGTAGAATCAGCAGCAGCCCAATTGTCACCAACATTCACATCAGCAGCTCCAGCCATACCAGCGCCACCAACAACCATAGCACCAGCCAAGGCTAGTGCGCCAAAAGTATTCAGCATGTAGTTTTTCTTAAGTACTACTGAATAACGTTTTTTTAGATAGCCTAAAGCTCTCTTTGTCAATTCCATAGTTTCCTACCTCTTTTTTTAATGTGTTAAAATTACACACAATTCATATTCGATATACCCCATATGGTCTTTGTTAAAAAAACCATTAACCATTTGTACCTGATATCGGATAATCGATATTCGGTTTGGTATATCTAAAAATAGATATTGAGTCAAGCGTAGTCTGGCATTTTTTTGAATTTTAAATGAAGTATTGTTAGGGCTAAGTGATTAAATGAGATCCTAAACTGTAGGTAAAATGAGTTGAATTGATTTAATGCAAATAATGAAAGGCAGTTATAAATAAAATTTGCTTAATAAATTTTTTTGGTGCGTGTGATTAAAAGTGTTAAGCAAGGTATAAGGGATAAGGCTTTGGCGTGCTAAGGTCAGCAAGTTTGCTTGCGATTTACATATTTTTAAAAAAGGATATTTTTAAAAATATCATAAATGCTATTTTTGCTTAGCTAGATTTTGCTTGGAATTTATAAGTTTATTTTTGGTGATGATTTGTTAGCCGTCGTTTGAAAAGTCATTTTTTGCGGCATAAAATCGCTAAAAA
>CAYJCI010000089.1:0-8022 GCA_964368595.1 uncultured Desulfovibrionaceae bacterium | reverse complement strand
CCCACAATTATGCCATCTACAATACAAGCAATCATCATGGACATACCGCTAAGAGTCGTAGGAATGAGGTATTCCTTAAACTTTTTTTCTAATAGGTGTCCATTTCGCTTAAATGTTTTTGGCTGCATTATTCACCCTCATCAAAAAAGCCCAATGTGGCAAGAGCTTGTAAAGATTGATGGATGTAGCCTGTTGAGGTGCTTGGCCATGCAAAGCCCATACGGTAGAGCACTTGGCTTGTATAAGCATTATCCACTTCAATTGCCTCAGCATTTGCATATTCACCATATTGTTCATAGGCAAGGAGTGTGGTTAGTTTTTGAGCTTTTTTACTATCCCCCTTGGCGTCATTGAGCATGTTTTGGAATTTGTCATCCTCTGTGAGTTCAATATTCATATGGAGATTACGCATAGTTAAGATAACATCCCCTAGAAATACACTGTGATTGTTAAAAGGATGGAATACACAACATGTTGATGGCGTTTGTGCAAGTAATAACACTGCCTTGGCTGTGCTATCTATGGGAGAGAACTCAATTTGCGTTTGCATGGCGCTTAGTGGAAATGCCCCAACAGCATTATAGGCGCGTAAGCGACCGGCTGAGGCATTGGTAGTAAAGTTAATTTGAAACTCTCCATCGCTTTCACGCGCTGCCAAATTGCCCACACGCATGATTTTAGCGTCCAGTCCGTCTTGCATTGCTTCAAAAATTACGCGCTCAGCCATAAACTTACTATACACGTATTGATTGCTCACGTCTTGACCAAAAAAGAATGTATCTTCTGTGAGCTTTTGTGCGGGGGCTGGTATGTCATTTATACGGTCACCAGCAACACTTACCGTGGAAATGTGGATAAAGCGTATACCTCGCGGCTTACAAAAAGATGCCATCATCTTAACACTGCCCACATTTACATCTTCTATCTCACTGTCCTTGGCAAAGTGTTTTACGGAAGCAGCGCAATTTATGAGTGTATTTATGGGGGCATCTTGCAGGGAGTTTTGCCAATCTTGCTTTGTTACGTCCCCTTGCACTACAAAAATACGCGTGCCAAAGAGCTCTTCATAGCTTTTTTCAAAATAATAAAAGAGCTGTGTTTTTAAGCGTTTTTCTGCATTAACTCCATTTTTGTCACGAAGTACGCAATAGGCAATTCCCTCTTCATTTTCAAGGAAGGAATGTAGGACGTGTATTCCTAAAAATCCTACAGCACCGGCAAGTAATATATTGCCAAGAGGGTACTTTTCCCCCGCCAAATATTCTTGCAAAGTATTGGCCTTTAATACGCTGTCAAACTTGGCATAGTCATAATTAGTAACATCAGTTAAGGTTGTGTCTGTTTGTTGCTCTCCACTTAATTTTTCTGCCAAAGCTCTAGGGCTAGAATTGGCAAAAATATCTCCATAAGAAAGAGTAATGCCTTTTTCTTGCGCCATAACAAGCACACTGGTAACACTTAGTGAAGACCCTCCAAGGTCAAAGAAGCTGTCCAGCACGTCCACCTTTTCTAATTGTAAAACTTTAGCGTAAATGTTGCATATTAAGCTCTCTAACTCATTTTTGGGCTCACGGTAGGCAATATTTTTCTTTTGCTGTTGTGGTGTTTGCAATTCTTTTTCATCTAATTTTCCATTGGGAGTGACTGGAAAATTAGGTAGTTGTGCATAAGCTATGGGCACCATGTATGGCGTAAGCTTTGTTTGCAAGTAGGATTTAAGGTCTGCCTCATCCACTTCATGTGTGGCGCAAAACCATGCGCATAAATGTTCAGTTCCGCTAAAATCACGCACACGCACCACAGCTTGAGTTATGCCTTCATAAGAAATGAGCACTTGCTCAATTTCACCAGGCTCTATGCGTAGCCCGCGTAGTTTTAACTGCCTATCGCAGCGCCCTAAGATTACAACATCACCTGCCTCATTCCATTTAGCATAGTCGCCGCTTTTATATACACGTTCATGGGCAAAGGTGATGAATTGGCGTGCGGTTAATTCCTCACGGTTGCAATATCCGCGTGAAACTCCGGCTCCGCCCACATAGAGCTCTCCCATAACACCTATGGGTAAAATATTGCCATGCGTATCCACAATGTATTCATTGACGCCTAAAAGCGGTTTTCCAACGGTTATTTCGTTTTCATTGGTCAAATCTTTTTCGTTACTAGAAATGGTGATTTCTGTGGGGCCATAGATATTGATAATACGTGCACTGGTTTTGCTTTGTAGAAATTGTAGTAAGGAAAGGGGGAAGGCCTCGCCGCCACTTAATAAAACCTTAGCTCGTGAAAGTGCTTGTACTAGCGGCTCGTAGCTAAGGTATTGCGCCATGCGCGAGGGGGTTGCACTAAAGGCATCACAATTATAGCGCGTTACCAATGTAGTTAATTTTTGTGGATTATTGGCGCTTTCATCATCGGCAAGCACCACAGTAAGGCCATTGCACAAAGAGCCTGCTGTATCGTTAACGGACAAATCAAATGCCACTGTGGTTACAGAAAGCATTACCGTAGCTTCTTGGGCCAAGGCATGAATATAAACATTAGCCTCATGATTGTACACATGATTACTAATATTGCCATGGGTTATCATAACCCCCTTGGGCTTTCCTGTAGAGCCAGATGTAAAAATCATATAGGCTAAATCATCTTTGCTAAGGGTGCAGGATGGTGCGTCTTGCTCGGTATTTTCTTGTAATTGCTCAACAGAAAGAACAGATACATCTTGCCAATCTGCCGCAATTTGAGCTGTGCTAATTATGATATTTGCACCACTATCTTGCATAATATGTAAAATACGCTCTTTGGGGTAGGATGGGTCGCAAGGTATGAAAACCCCACCAGCCTTCAATACTGCGTATTGGGCTATGACCTGCACGCCAATGCGCGGCAACAAGAGCAAAACACGATCTTGCTTTTGTAAGCCGTGTTTAAGAAGGCCATGGGCCATTTGATTGGCCGCTGTATTCATGCCTTCATAACTCCAGCGACCGTCGCTAGCAATGAGAGCTGTGCGTTGCGGTGTTTTTTGTACTTGTTTTTCAAAGCACTTATGCATCAAAGTGTCTTCTAATACGCATGTTTGTGCCTTGCCAAAGCGTTGTAATAAAGACTCTTCTTCCTTTGTAAGCATGGAAAGTTGTGTGATGTCTTTTTCTGGAGCTTTGACCATATTTTGCACCACCACGGACATGGAGGTGGCGATACGCTTGATAAGCGCCTCGCTGTATAAAGCATCGTTGTATTGAATACAAATGGCAGGTGCGTGCTGGCGCTCTTCTATGTGAATAGAAATGTCAAACTTGGGTAAGATATTTGCTAATATTTCACTGTGCACCACGCTTTGCCCTAGCTTTATATCATCGCGTAAACCTAATTGACACGCATAGTTAATGCGTGGTGTGTAGCCAAAACTTTCTTGGATAGATAAATGCGGGAAGTTACCATAAGCAATGGCTTCTTGAAGCATATGCCTACTTTGCAAGCAAAATTCCAACACACTTTGCCCTGGCTTTAATTCAGCACTTAGGGGCAAGGTTTGTACAAACATGCCTATGCTATCGGCAAGGCGAATATCGTCTCGTCCATTGCTCACTGTGGATAAGTAAACTCTATCTTGCGCGGTAAAACGTGCTACAGTATACAAAGCCGCCGCTAAGAAAACATGCGCCAAGGTGAGTTTATTTTGCTTACAAAAATCTTGTATGGTGGCTATGTCGGTTGTAGCCACATATTCACCCATGGCCCCATCTTCGCTCTTGCCGTTTAAGTCTGGCGCAATCATGCTTGCTTGTTCATAGTGGGCAAATAAAGCCTCATAGTACCTTTGTGCTTCGTGGGTTTTTTCAGCTGTATAAGCTTTGTCTTGCAGCTGCATGGCAGTATAAAAACTCATGCTTTCTGTTGCTGGTAGGGTACCGTCATAGGCTTCTTGTAATTCTTGCAATAAAACACCCATGGACACACCGTCAAACACTAGGTGATGCACATCTAAGAATACAAATACTTCTTGCTCGCAGGTGATGACTGCCGCACGATATAATGGGCCAGTGTCTAAAGAGAAGGGTTGCACAAATTCTTGCTTATAGGCAGAAAATTCTTGTGGGGTGAGGTTCTTTTCTTCCACCCTTTCTTCCACAGTTGAAAGCATGTTTTCATCTGGCACTTGCACCAATGCGCCTTTTCTTGTTTCCACATGGACGCCAAGTATAGTGTGCAGGGCAATGACTTGCTTAAGCGCGGAAGTCAATTTGCTAGCATTAACTTGCGAGCCACACCTTAAAAGTATGGGAATGTTATATAAAAGAGCCTCTGGTCGCTTAACGCTATCATAATATACACCAAGTTGGGACTCTGACAGTTTAAGGCTTTGCCAAGTGTGTTCCTCTACTATGTATTCATCTGCTTGTGTTTCGTTACGTTGCAAAAGCATTTGCAGAACATGATTTTCAAGTTGTAGTATATTTGCGCCGTCCAATAATTGTGCAACGGAAATACGGCAACCATATTTTTTATACATCTTGGCAGATAAAGCCATGAGGGAAAGAGAAGAAAGACCAAGGCTCATAAAATCTATGGTTGGGTCTGTAGGCTCTTGCCCCGTTAATTCTAAAATAATTTGTGCAATTTCTTTTCCTAAGATATTAAATTCACAAATAGTTTCTCTTTGTGTTGGAGTATGGCTTGACTCTGGTAAACGTTTTTTATCGATTTTCCCATTGGGGGTAAGGGGTAGGGCCTCTAGTTGCATTGTCATGGTAGGTACCATGTAATAGGGCAGTTTTTCAGCTACAAAATCATGGATAGATTCAATATTTACAGGCTGTTCGGCAACTACATAAGCAAAAATTGCCTTACCACCTGAGGGCAAGTCCCTTGCTACAACGCAAACATCTTTTATGTCAGGAAATTCAGAAATTCTATGCTCAATTTCGCCAAGCTCAATGCGGAAACCACGAATTTTTACTTGCTCATCACGGCGTCCTACATATTGAATATCTCCACTTGGTATAAAGCGGCATATATCTCCAGTATGATACATTTTTTCATAGCCCGCATTAGTGAAGAAAGGATTTTGCGTAAACTTTTCTGCTGTGAGCTTAGACTTATTTAAATAGCCAAGGCTTATTTGTGGCCCTGCAAAACATAATTCACCTGGGGCGCCAATGGGCAAGGCCCTTCCATGAGGCTCCATAATATAAACATCTGTATTTGCAAAAGGTTTTCCAATTGGTACTGAGGCATATTCCTTATCAATAAGAAATTGCGAGATGTAGATAGTACCTTCTGTGGGGCCATAGGTATTGTAAAGTGGATAGTTTGGCAGTGGGCAAGAGGTGAATTTTTCACCACCGCAGGTTAATGCCTTAATATAAGGATTATCAGGATATTGTATGGCGTATTGTCTGGCCACTTGGGTGGTAAATTCCGCATGGCTAATTTTTTTCTGTAATAAGAATTCATGCAAAGCTGGTAAATCGAGCCTAATTTCTTGTGGAATAATATGTATGGAGGCCCCACATGTGAGATAGGCATATATTTCTTGCAAGGAGGCATCAAAGCTAAAACTGCCATACACAGAAGAACGAGCATTACAATCTAAGTTAAAAACTGCTTGGAATGAAAGACAAAAATTAACCAAATTTGCATGGCTTAGCATAACACCCTTAGGGGTACCTGTGGAGCCAGAGGTGTAGATTAGGGCAAAAAGATCTTCCGCATGCACTTGCGGTAAGGATTTATCCACCTCCACTTCACATTGCTGTATTTCGTCAGTATAAAGCACCGTGCCTGTGTAATTTTGCAAAATATCTTGCAAGCCTCTATCTACAATCACGCATGTGGCATTAGAATCTTCCAACATATATTGCAGGCGCTCAGGTGGATAGCTTGCGTCTAAAGGCAAACATATGGCACCTGCTTTAAGTATGCCTATGGTGCAAACGGGAAAACGTTCACTACGATGCACTAAAATGCCTACGGCGCTTTGTGCTTTTACGCCATGTTTGCATAAAGCATGCGCCACGCGCTCTGATAGTGTATCAAGCTCTTCATAGCTTAGTGTACTGTCTTGAAAAGAGACGGCTTGCCTTTTGGCATGCTGTGTAAATTGCGCCCGTAATAAATCCAGCATATGCAAGGATGTATCCACGGGAGTTCGTTGACTGTTGAAGTTTTTGTACATGGCGGGAGGGCTTTGTTCAGAAAGAGCTACAGAGTGAAGCGGCCCCCCTTGTAAAAAATCTTGTAATACACATAGCATCATCTCGCCAAAACTTTCAATACTTTCATCCAGATACAGCTTGGGGTCATATTCAAACCACAGGGCATAATCGTCTTCTCGTTTATGCACGTCTAATGCAAAATTTGCTATGGGGGCAAGCTTGATGGGCTCAGGCGCTATGAATTCACCGCGTAGCTCGTTTCCGCGCAAAATGCTCCCTTGATAGGCGAAGAAAACATCTGGCTTTACTGCATGATCATCAGCAATTTTAACAAAAGGATACGCATCTTGGCGCAAACTTTCATGAAACTGCTGTTGCACGGCTGTCATGTAGTCCCAGGTGGACATTTCTTCGTTAATATTCACATATACGGGAAAGGTGCGCACAAGCATGCCCATGGTGTTTCTTAGCTCTGGTGCACGGCGTGCTGAGCTTATTGTGCAAAACAAGGCTTCGTTTTGGCCTGTCATTTTGCTCAAGGTATAGGCAAATGCGCTCAAAAAGTAGGAGCTTTCCTTGATATTTTGGTTGCGTAACTTTTCTTGAATATCTTTATTGTTGAAAAGATTTTTTGTATTATTTTTGAAAATTTTAAAGGCTAGTTTTTTTCTGGAGTCGTCTTCAATTTCATCAGTCAGTAAATTGGAATCTACTTCCACTCCTGCAAGTAAATTGTTAAAATACTGTTTACTCTGCGCGTATTTATCACTTGTTACAATCTGTGCTTCATTATTGCAGATATCAAAAGAATTTATATCTTCTTGCAATAGTTCACGGCCTTCAATGCTCTGTATAACCTGTTGCAAAAAAACATTAAATGCACTGCCATCACAAATGAGGTGATGTATGTCTGCCATGAGCTGAAACTCTTGTTCTTGCTGATACACACGAAAATAACATAAAGGTCCTTGGTTTAAGTCAAAAGGCTTTATAAAATCTTTCTCTATGTCTGCATCGCTCATATGCTGTGCATCTACGCAAGTAATATCGTAGGATATATGAGGATTATACAATAGGGCAGGGGTGTCATTTTTGGTGCAAACATGTGTTTTTAAAAAGGGGAAGGATTCAGCTGCTGTTTTTATGGCAGTGCATAATGTTTGTGCATCAACACCCACTCGCCTTGGTATGCGAAAGCGCACTGGTATGTTATATTGCAAACTATCAGGAGAGTGCATACAAGCAATGTAGAGGCCCAATTGAGTGGCTGTCATGGGATAACTTGTATATTGGTGATTATCACCTACTTCTGTTGGTTGTTGAATGTGTTTTGATGAGTCTTTATTAAAGTTGCACATATAAAAGCCTCTCTAGTGTAGGTTTTAATTTTTTTATTATTTTATCGTTTGAAGAAGTTACTGGTATTCTTTTTAAAAACATATCAGACTATTAAAAAGTATAAATTGCGTTATCAGGCTTGCTTTTTGCGCAGGTCACGTGAGTTTTTTATATAGGTTCCCCATGTAGCATGGCTGATAATGTGCTCATTATATTTTTACTAATTTTTTCAATAAATTTAAAGAAAAAAATTATTCCATGTTTTCTACTTGGTTTTGTCTTAAATTCTTATGTTAAGAAACTAAGATGTCACACCTTTATCGCTTGCAGTTAGTCGACACTGAAAAACAGTTAAAACTGCTAAAATAATAATATTTTAATCAAAGTATTCTAATAAAATTGCCAAAAAAAGGGTGTGTAGCATACTTTTTTGGCGATTTTATGACGCAAAAAAATGGTTTTTCAAGCGGCGGCTAACACAATTTGAACAAAGCTCAAATTGTGCGCCACGAAAAACAAGCAG
>CAYJCI010000088.1:0-8032 GCA_964368595.1 uncultured Desulfovibrionaceae bacterium | reverse complement strand
AATAGCGAGGGTCAACAGCAACAATAACGTCACCAACCTTAACTTGCGCAGTTAGCGGATAACTTTTAGGGCTAAGCTTTTTAAGTATTGCAGGGTCAATGTGCTCAACAATACCTTGCTCCTCAAGTCCCTCACCTTTCCAAGAGATGGTTATGCCAAGCTCTTTTGCCGCAAGCTCCACAAAATTACGCACAGAAATTTGGCGCCCCGTGGCAATAACAAAATCTTCTGCTTTATCTTGCTGTAGCATAAGCCACTGCATTTCAACATAATCCTTAGCGTGACCCCAATCTCTTAATGCAGACATATTTCCAAGGAACAATGTTTCGCCAAGTCCCAATATCAGCCTTGAAAGGGCACGAGTAATCTTACGGGTAACGAATGTTTCACCACGCAATGGCGATTCATGATTGAACAAGATACCATTGCAAGCGTACATATTGTAAGCTTCACGGTAGTTTACTGTAATCCAATAAGCATATAATTTAGCACAAGCATAGGGTGAACGTGGGTAAAATGGAGTACTTTCTCTTTGCGGAACTTCCTGCACCATTCCAAAAAGTTCGGATGTAGATGCTTGATAATATCTGCATTTTTGCTCAAGGCCCAATATGCGTATGGCCTCAAGTATGCGTAAAGAGCCAAGTGCTCCAACATTGGCTGTATACTCTGGTGAATCAAAGGATACTTTAACATGACTTTGAGCGGCTAGGTTGTAAACTTCATCTGGCTGAATTTCTTGCATTATTCTTATGAGTCCGCCAGTGTCAGTCATGTCGCCATAATGTAAAATAAAACGCCTATCTTTAGCGTGTGGGGATTGATAAATATTGTCAATGCGTGAGGTGTTAAATGACGATGCACGCCTTTTAAGGCCATGAACTTCGTAGCCTTTATCCAATAAAAATTGTGCTAAATATGCACCATCTTGACCGGTAACCCCTGTAATTAAAGCTTTTTTCATGATGTTCCTTTTATTCTTCCCAAGCTTTGGCATGGGCATCCTTTTCAGAAAGTATTGGCTGAGCTATGGGCCAATTAATTTGTAACTTGGGTGAATTCCATAAAAAGCTACCTTCATCTGCTGCTTGATAAAAATCAGTAACTTTGTAGTGAAAGTGGGCCTCTTTGCTTGTAACTACAAAACCGTGAGCAAGGCCTGGTGGAACCCATAATTGCCATTGATTATCGTGGCTTAGTTCAACTCCATACCACTTGCCATAGCTTGGAGAATCTTTACGAATATCAACAGCCACATCAAAAACAGAGCCATAAGAAACACTAACCAACTTACCCTGTGGGTGACTTTTTTGGTAATGCAAGCCTCGCAATGTTCCGTAGCAAGACTTTGAGTGATTATCCTGCACAAATGGTAGATTAATGCCATGCTCAGCATAGCGCTTTTCTTGCCATGTTTCTACAAAGTAGCCACGCTCATCCCCCCATATCTTGGGTTTAATAAGCAAAACTCCGTCTAATTCAGTTTTTAATACTTCCATTATACACCTTTTTGGGACTCTAGTTTAAAAAGAGCTCTCAAAATATATTGCATTAAGTTTATATTAATATCCTTTGGAAATTCTAGCGGAAAATCTGTTTTAGGGCAAGCTTTGTAATATGGTTTTGGGTTTTTATGTTTAGTGTGGGTGGCGGGCTTTGCCCACGCAGTTTATAAATATTGCTATTATTACTCCAAATAATGTTGATTGCACCAAGCTTTGATGTCGAATATAATTTTATATTTTCAGTGGTTAGCGCTTCGCAAACTTCTTTATTTGGAAAGCCAGCATTATTATGTTTTGCAGCGCTAGCAATGGCTACTTTTGCTTTAGTTTTATTATAAAAACTAGGTAAAAGCGCATCTTTTGAGCCATGATGTGGTAAAATTATCATGCTGGCTTCAAGTATTTGCTTTGAATTTAAGATACCTGTTAGAGCCTCTTTTTCTGCATCGCCACAAATTAAGGCAATGCCTTGTTTTGTATTATTATTTTCATGTATTAGGCGCAGCACAATGGAAGCATTGTTGGATGAAAAATTATTTACTTTTGGTGGATTTAGAACCTCAAGTTTCAAATTTTGGCCAATGCTTGGTAAATTTAAAGTCATGCCAGCTGATAAAATTTTAGTTGGTGGTAAAATATTTTTTTGTTTTAATTCTTGCAATTTAAGGGCATAGCTTTTGCCAAACTTTTTGCCATTATGGTAAAAGGTTCCCACCTGCATTTGCTCAAGAACGGCCATGAGCCCGCGTAAATGATCCATATCAGGGTGGCTATTAATAACAGCATATAACCTTGGCGGTGCATTATAAAGCAGGCTTGGAATGACTAGTGCTTTGCCAGTATCAAAAGTTTTTGAAAAGCTGCCGCCACCGTCTATGAGTATTCGCTCGCCCCCGCTTAGGGTAATGCATACAGCTTGACCTTGCCCAACGTCCAATGTGTTAATTTGCACATCATGGCTTAAATAACCTAGGTAGCGTATGGTTGGCCCAGTAAATAGCAGGCATAAAGCTATAAATAATAGAGTTTTAGTGGATGTGGTGCTTTGCTTGTAGCTAGTAAATTTATGGCGCCCAACAGCATGGGCCAGTGCTAGGCAAAGGCAAATCCATGCTAAAAATGCGCTCCAATGTGGGCGCAAAATCGGCGGAAAGTTAAAAAGATTTTCAACACGCATAAATTGCAATACTTCTAATAAAAGTTCGCAAGGCCAAGCGGCAAAATGTAAGATTTGAGTTGTGAAAATAGCTTCAGGCCAAATGCAAGCAAGCCCAAGACCAAGGGCTGACAAAGGCAAAACCCAAAAACCAAGTATGGGTAGCCAAAAAATATTACTGATAAACCAAGGGCCAGATGGTGCAAAATAGTATAAAAATATAGGTAATAGTGCCACTTGTATTGTTAATGAAATTATGAATATTTGCGTAATTGCGCGTAGTAGCTTTATAATAAAAATTATTAGTGGTGATTGATTTTGCATGTTTATTTGAGGTAATCTGCGCAAAATTGGCAAGACAAGGGCAATGCTTGCCACACAAAGCACTGAAAGCTGTAGGCCAAGATTAAAAATTGCCGATGGATTGTAGCAAGTAATCAGCAATAGGGTTGTGAGCAAAATATCGCCCAAGGTGCTTGCCTTCATCTTCCAAAAAAATATTAATGCTAAAGTAAGCATCAATGCGGCGCGAATTAAAGATGGTGGAGCATTGCCAAGCCAAAGGTATACTATTGCTAAGGGTAGCGATAATAGGCCAAGCCATTTTCTATGTGGCAAAATCAGCAAAATATTAGGGAAAATAAAATATACCAAGCTCATAAACATAAAGGCAATAAGGCCAACTAAGGCTAGATGCTGGCCTGAAAGGGCAAGTGAATGTATGAGTGATGAGCCTTGCATGTTTTCTAAGCTAGCTTGGCTTAGATGATATTTATTTCCAAATAGCAATGATGGCAAAAAGGCATAGGCTTGATGTTTTATGTCATTTTGTGTGGATTGTTGTGTAAATAGAGCTTGCTCAAGCCTTGATATGGCTTTTTGTCTTAAATTTGCAGCAAAGCTTGGCTCGCCTAATATTTGCGGTTTTCCATAATCCCCACGGCTCCAAATTCGCCAAAAAATACCTTGAGTTTGCCAGTAAAAGCCAAAGCTACTTAGGCCTTCATTCTTGAAGCTTTCAGTTGTACGAATGCGGGCACTAATTTGTATTTTTTGACCTGGCAAAGGTATTTGCTCATGTTTTATATTAGCAAAGCTTTGTTTATTTTTTGCAGCTTGCCAAGTCCAGATCAAAAGCCCGTCCAATGGTGGGGCATATTTATGTTCTAGTGAGCGCACATTTTTGAGGGTAATGCGCAGGCGCTTATTAGCTAAGCCTTCAACCTTACTAACCGTACCTTCAATGCGGCTAAGTAAAGGGCGTTGGTCTTTTATGGCCCAGTCAGGATGGGGCGGTCGTTCAGGATTTGTTAAATGTAGACATAAAAAACCTAGTATAAAAATAGCTATTGCTGTGAAAAATCTTGCTTTTTGTCTAAGCCGCGAATCAACAAAAAATATCATTGCTGCGGCAATGCTTGCAGCAATGGGAAATACTGCTGCCAAAATACCACATAGCCAAAAAAGGCTTATGCTTTGCCAGATTAATAAAGGCTGAAGGGGTGGGATGAATTCTTGGCTTTGCCAAAATGATGGGCGTGAAGTTTTGCTATCAACGCCCACTAAGGTCACGCTCCATGTCACGTTCCTCGGCACGGCGTTTTAAGGTGTCGCGGTGGTCATGTAGTTTTTTGCCTCGTCCTACTGCAATTTCCACTTTAATTTTACCAAATTTGAAATAAAGCTTTACGGGAACAATGGTTAAGCCTTGCTGCTCAACCTTAGAGGCAAGCATATTAATTTCGCGAGCATGTAAAAGTAGCTTGCGCTCGCGCACTGGATTTTGAGCTACATAGCCAGCATTTTCATATGGTGCAATGTGTAGGCCGATTAAGAAGGCCTCGGAGTTTTTAAAGTTCACATAGCTGTCCATAAAGTTCACGCGACCATTGCGCAGGCTTTTGACTTCTGGCCCAGTGAGGCTTATACCAGCCTCTAAAAAATCACTTAATTCATATAAATGGCGGGCTTTTTTATTAAGTGCTATGGATGATGGGGACTTTTTTTTCATATATTACCTGTAGTTATTAATAAGCGTGGTGTAGAAGGCAAAGTCATCTCGCAAGCCTTGGGCCAAGGTGTCAGTGACAATGCGTGTACATACAGCAGCATCGGCTGTGCTGAGTATGGACTCAGCCATCTTGGTGCATTCTTCAGCCTTGAGGTTGCGGACTAGATGCTTAATGCTTGGTATGGATTGTGGGGCAGCAGAAATTGTATCCACGCCTAATCCAAGAAGCACAGCTAAGCAATAAGGATCGCTGACAATTTCACCACACACAGTGACATTTATGCCTTCTCTATGAGCACAGTCCACAATGCGCTTGATGGAGCGTGTGAGGGCGGTGTGTAAGGGATTGTGCAAATATGCCACATGTTTATTGCTACGATCAATGGCTAGTAAGTAGTGAGTGAGGTCATTGGTGCCAATGCTAAAAAAGTCACAATGCTTGGCAAGGCAATCGGCAATCATAACAGCAGAGGGTACTTCAATCATAATACCAATGGGCAAGGTTGCTGAATGTTCAATGCCTTGTAAACAAAGATCTTGGCGGACTTCGCGTATGATGCTTTTAACAGCCTGCACTTCCTCAAGGCAAGAAATCATGGGCAAAACAATGGCCACATCACCATGCAAAGCCGCGCGTAAAATGGCTCTTAATTGAGTGCGCAAAATTCCTTGATGCCGCATGCAATAGCGAATGCCCCTAAGCCCAAGGGCTGGGTTTGGCTCTTTTAGAGCATTTTGGCTATGCAAGGCTTTGTCCATGCCCACATCAAGGGTTCGAAAAATCACCCGCTGGGCCTTGGATTTTTGCACAACAGTTGCGTATTCATTATATAATTGTTCTTCTGTGGGGAGTTGGCGGCTACGCAAATAGGCGTATTCTGTACGGTAAAGGCCAATGCCTTCTGCTCCATAGCTAGTCATGTGGTCAACTTCATCCACACTTTCCAAATTCGCCTGCACGCTTATGCAAATATTATCTAGTGTTTCTGCTGGTAGTGCCGCACTTTTACGAACACTGCTAGCCCAAGCTTGGTATTCATCAAGCTTTTTGGCAAAGGTGGCAAGTTCTTGCTCGTCAGGCTCAATATAAACACAACCTGCAATGGCATCTACAATTACAAGGTCATGTTCCTTGGCTGCTTCTAAAATGCCAGTAACCCCCATAATGGCAGGTATGTGTAATGATCTTGCTAAAATAGCTGTATGTGAAGTGGCTCCACCTTCAGCCATTACAAGGCCAAGGATATGGTCTACAGAAAGGTTTAATGTATCAACTGGTGATAAATCTTCTGCCATGAACACACGAGGGCCAGAGCTGGTTATTGGCTCGCAATCCTTACCCGCCAAATGGCATTGCAAACGCGTGCCAACGGCGCGTAAATCAAAAGCTCGCTCGCGTAGGTATGGGTCATCAAGGTCAATAAATGCGTCAAAAAGCGTATCGAGAGTTTTTTGCAAGGCCCATGCGGCACAAAACCTTTGAGTGCGAATGCATTCTTCAGTTTCACTCAGAAGGCGCGGGTCATGGCTCATCATTATATGAGCTTGCATAATGTCTGCATGTTCAGTGGTTAGGGCATTTTGCTTGGCCTCTGCCAAATCTGCACCAACTTGTTTTGCAGCTGCATGTAGTCTTTCAACCTCAGTTTCAATTTCATTTTGACCAATGAAGCGTTCTTCAATGCTTTGTTCATTGTGGCTGTGGACAATTTTGCCAATGGCAATGCCAGGAGCTACGGAAATCCCGTGAAGTATAGTTCGTGCCATAATTAAATTCCCCAAGCCTTAAATTTCTGCAGAAAAAAAGTGAGTAACATGCCTTAAGCATGCCTTTGCATCTTGCCCTTGGGCATAGAAAAAAAGCTCACTACCATTGGTTGCCCCAAGGGTGAGCAAATCTAAAACACTTTTAGCGTCAGCCTTATTTTGCCCGCAATGAACTTCTATGCTTGACTCAAAGCGCTGTAATTCTTGAGCAAGCTTTGCTGCAGGCCTTGCGTGTAAACCTTGCGGTGTGTATATTGTAATATTTAGGCAGAGGCCGTTTTCTGTTTCTTCAAAATCGGTCAAGCTTATTTCCTTCGACATTCTAAATTATTTAATATCAGTAGTTTGTGTTTAAAACATTTAATAAAAAATCTTTATCTTAAATTAATGCAATGCAAGCACTAAACAAAACAAACTTGCAAGTATTGCGCGTGACATATGGGCAGTATTTACCAAAACACAACCCAAGGCTAAGAAAATTGCACCACTAATATAATAAGCAATTCCTATGTCTACCTTATGAAATATACTGCCATAAACAGTTGCAATAAGCAATGCGTTGACAACTTTTAAGCGAGAAGCTTGGTTAATTAAATTAAGGCTACGGATTTTTGTTAAAACCATGAGTCCTGTATTAAGCCCTAAAAAAAAGAAATATACTCGGAAAAGCAATAAGACAGCAAGCAAAAAGCAAGTCCAAATTATGGCCTCTGTTGTGTAACCATGTAAAATAAAAAGTGTTGCAACTAAAGCCCAAAAAACAACTAATGTTCCACTAAAAAAAGAATCACCAATGGCAGAAAATGTTTCTGAAGTGGTGTGAATGATTTTTTGCATGTTTTGGGCTGGTATTTTTTGTGTTGCCACGAGGCTTTCAAGTGCAAGTATTAAACCTACAAATATGGGGGACATCATGGGGTGTGTATTAATATGGCCCAAGTAGCGGCTACGGGCTTGGCTTAAGCCATGTGAATCTTGATATAAAGCCTTTAGGGCTGGGTCAATTACGAAGAGTAACCCAATATGTTGCATACCGCGCGTGGTTATGGCTGCTCCCATAAACCAAACTCGCAAAAGGCAATGTAAACTTGTGCGTAGTGGTAGCATGAAATCCTTCTAATCTAAAAGCTTTAAGTTTGTTGCGCAAATTAATGGCACCTTGAAAATATTAATTATATTGCTGGTGCTTGCGCCATGAAATACATTTCATATGGGCAACAAAGTTAAAACTAAGTTGAGTAATAGATTAAAAATATAAAAGACATTTCAACCGTAAAACCACGGTTTTGTAAAGAACTATTTATCAAAAAATCCATTTGAATATGGTGTATTGGTGAATTATTGCTATGCATTTTACAATTTGTCCTTGTGTGGCTTAATGATAAGTTGAATATACTCATGCTGCTCAGCAAGAATTAGGGCAGTAAAAAGTTATGAATAGCAAGCATAACGTAGCTTATTGTTGACAATGTTAAGCTTTTAATTTAATTTATAAAAATATTTGATAATAGTCTTTGTCTGCTATAAAAATAGTGATGTCATTGATTCAAGTAGCTTATAAACATTATGTTGCTGCGGTGTTTAAATATAAAA
>CAYJCI010000087.1:0-8033 GCA_964368595.1 uncultured Desulfovibrionaceae bacterium | reverse complement strand
TACGAAAAAAAGCCATGAAAAGCTATCGCTTTTCATGGCTTTTTTGACAGTCTGATTCGGGCACGCAAGTACTCGAATTTTTTTATTTCGTTAAGAATTTATCTGCAAACTCCTCTATCGGTAAGGGTTTTTCGTAGTAGTAGCCCTGCCCTATATTGCAACCCAATTCACATAGTATGTCGTGTTGGATTTTTTCTTCGACACCCTCTGCGACCGATGTGAGACTGTCGAGTCCGCCACAAAGATCGATGGCGAGTTTTGTTAAAAGTTTGGATTTTATATCTTTTTGTATGCCGGATATGATGGACATATCAATCTTTATCTCATCAAAATCCGACATGACTAAGGAGTTTAAATTTGAATAACCGCTGCCAAAATCATCAAGCGAGACCCGAAACCCTGCATCGGAAAAATTCTTTATTATTTTAGCTAAAATCTTATCCCCTATACCGTTTATAGTCTCGGTTATTTCAACGACAATATTGGAGCGCTCAATACCATAACCGTCACAAATTTGTGCAAATTTCTCCACAATATTCTCTTTTGAAACTGTCACCCTTGAACAGTTTACCGATATGCACGGCAGGTTTTTAACACCGCTGTCCTTCCACGATTTTAACTCCTTGCAAACTGTAGCTAACACAAACCCATCTATCTTTGAAATAATCCCCTCTTTTTCGTAAAACGGCAGGAAGTGCATAGGTGGTTGTAGCATACCGTTCGCACCGATACGTCTTACAAGCGCCTCGGCGTTCTTCACCTCTTTCGACGAAAGTGTGACCTGTGGTTGCAGATACACAACATATTTGCCTGCGTTTATCTCCATTTCTAAGTTCTCAAGCAAAATATGTCCGTATGTGTCACCCTCATCAAGGTAGGATAGGTCACCAATCGTGTTTTTAAAGTTCCTATTCCAGGTATATCCGATAGATGTTTTAAAGTCTGTTTCTTTTGAGAGTTTTTCTTTAAGTAATAAAACGTCTTTTTCAAAATCGGATTCTTTTACATTTTCCGAGAGTATTACAAACTCATCGCCACCCACACGGAACACTTTGTCTGCGAAAATATCAAATAGAATCCGGGACAGTTTAATTATTATGCTATCGCCGAACTTTATACCTTTTGCATCATTTATTGCACTCAGACCAATTATATCGGCGTATAAAACACCTAAACTGTCAACATTTTTATCGATTTGATTGAGTTTAAGACTGTAACTGTATCTGTTTTTAATCCCTGTCAGTGTGTCAAAATAGCTTAGGTTGTTAAGTTTTGTGAGCAACTCTGTCTCATCAAGGAAATTTGCGGTGAATTTTGCAACGGGCCTGATGATGGAAACCTTATCTTTGTTTCTAAGCGAATTGTCAACACCCACAAATCCCGTAATCTTAGTATCCTCGGTGCTTATTGCGCCTATAATTATGTCCTTAAGTCCTTGCAGCTCCATGAGTTCGTATTCCATGGAGTCCGCTCCGACTTCATCGATATTCATTGAAAATGCATCATGATTGTAGCATTTGTTCAACAAAACACTCAACTCACTGATCGGAAGATTTTGAAGATTCTCTTTAAATGGTTTTGCGCCGGGTTTACAATATTCATATGTGTTGCTGATAAAACGTCCACAGTCCGACACTTCAAATATATAACTTCTTTCGGCGTCGTAATAGTTTGTCACCGCTTTTAACAAAGAAAATATGGAGGTGTTCGGATCATTTCCCGCATGGAGCATCTCAACGCAACTTGTCAAAAATTTTTCATCCGAGAGTCTGTCTGTCAAGGTTTTTTCAAGTTTAGTCATCTCCGATACATCTGTTGCAATCTCGAGCCTTGCAAGTTTGCCGTCATATTGAATCAGCTTGTCTTTCAACAAAAAGCTGGCGTTTAAAGAGGCGTTATAATACGACCACTCGTAATATTCATCTTCACTAAGCAGGTGATTAGTGCAAAAATCACAGGGCTCGTCTCGACCTTGTAAGACCTTATAACATTTTTGACCCTTTAATTCCTCGTCGGATGTAATGCCCGTTGCACTTTTTCCGAGCTGATTTAAATATAATAAGTCATAGGTTTCTAAATTACTTACATAAACAATACTGGCGGAATTGTCTAAAATATCAGCGGAATTTTTGTTGCTTGTCGCGAGCTTATTGATCTCATCTCGCAGATGCGTGCCTTGCAAAATGATGGAAAGAATTTTGCCGATATACTGCAGGCTGTTGATCTCACGCTCCGTCCAAATTCTGGTTTTTGTGCAGTCGTCAAGACCTATAAAGAAGGTCATTAAATCATCACGTTTAACCTGAGCATGAACAAAGGATAAAATGCCCTGATTGTCCATAATTTCATAGGTTTTGTCAAGCTCTAACGTTTCCCTTAGGTCGTTAGAGTAGATAATGTCGTTGTGTGACTTGTTAATAAAATCCGCAAAAAGTTCATAGGGGAGCCCTTGCAGGTTGTCAATCTCACTCCCTATGCCTTTTTTGCAATATTCAAAGGTGTTGTCAAGTGTTATACCACCGTCTAAAGTTTCAAAAATATAACTTCTATCCGCGTCATATTTTTCACAGAGATAACTGAGTGTCAAATTAATAGCGTCGCTATTGCCATTTTTTTCATAAAGAATGTTAAACACCGCCGAAATAAGATCATAATCAAAAAAGGAGCTTGCCATCCTGTTGGCATTTTCAATTTTAGTGATGCTCCTTGTTGTGCCGATATTCAAGTCGGAGGAATATGTCATATACATGTTTTTGCCCTGTATTTTAGCCTGACTCAGGGCTTTGTCTGCATTTTGGTAAAGATCTTCATAGTTTGCGCCGTCACGGGGGAAAAGTGCAATGCCCACACTCCCCGATACAGAATAATCTTTATATTCACCGGAATATGTTTTTCTGTACACTTCAAGGATTTTTTCTGCCTTTTGCGATATAAGTTCTTCATCGGATAGGTTTTCCACAAAGACGATAAATTCATCACCGCCTATTCTTGCGATTATATCGACACTCCTAAATGCATCTTTTAAACCGGTGGATATATCACGCAAAACCTCGTCACCGAAAAAGTGACCCAAATTATCATTAATAGCCTTAAAATTGTCTATATCAATGATAAATAAAGCGTGATTATCCTCGGGGGAGGTGGCAAGTTTTTGTGAAATAATATTTTCCGCACTTATCTTGTTGTAGCAATCGGTGAGCAAATCTTTTTGTGAGCGCTCCTCGATTATTCTTTGCTCATGAACATCGACGCCTTTTCCTATCACAAAAACCGGAGTTTTATCATCGTTATATATGAGACTGAGTGTAATTTTGTTGTATCGGTAATTGCCGTTATCGTTCAACAATCTTATTTCGTAGGAATCGACAGTACAGGCTTTGGCATTTTCCATCATTTCATTGAATAACTTAATATCATCCTCATGGATGAAATTGACATCAAACATTTTATTTTCGGTTATCTTGGTGTTAGCACCAAATTCATGAAACCATTGTTTGCCAAAGTATTGGAAATTGCCTGTCCTTAGATCAAATGTGCAATACCATTCATCGGATAGTTCAGATATTTTACCCATCAAGACACTTTTCGGGATTATATCGTTAAAATAATAATCGTAGAAAACATCATTTTGCAGGTAATCAAAATCCAAACGCAAATCTTTGATATAACCGATAACATATTCTTCATTTGATGAGCCGACAAGTTTGATTAAGGTAATTTCGCAGGGTAGGTTGATTTTATCCGGCGTGATGTGCATCCAGTTGAAAATATGTTTGCCGTTTTTTAATGCTAAATTAAAATTTATTTGCATCATTTCTTCGGAGGTTTTGCCGTTGGGTTGAAATTCCGGCGAAAACTCCAAAAACCTGTCTAAAAACTCCTGTGGATTTTGAATATTAAAAATCTCTAATATATGAGCATTGCACATGATGTTCATCATATTTTTAGTCCACAAATTAACCCCAAACGGAGCTGTAGTTATCACGGACTTCAATATCTCGGAGGAATTAAATTCTTTTTTAATTTCTTCCGGGAGTGTGTTATTCAAATTTGAGTTTGAGTTGATAGCCATACTATTATACCTCTAAAAGCCCGAATTCCTCACCGTTATTTTGTGGAACAATTATAATTATATCATAAAAAATATATAAAATCAATCAAAGAATGGGTAACTATATGGGTGTTTTTTTACTTTATTGTTCTTGTTTTTCTATTGGTGTAGTTCACACTCTACCAATAATTTCCTCTTCTTTTATATAAGCGGTGCTGACCTCGCTAACATCTACAGAATTATCTACAATATATGTATCGGCGTTTTGCCGGCCTTTTAGATGATATACTTTGTCATCTACTAAGGCTTTTTTACGATAACCTTGCACGGCAAAAAATACAGTTGCAACAAAAACTATAACCGCGCCGAGTGGACCCGTCAACAACGAAAGCCCTGTGACTAAAGATATTATAAGCGCTGCCATTAAAATATAAATGATTTTTCTTGCAAGATTGCTCATTGGCAGCACCCCTGCAATTTTACCTGTTTGCCCGTTTATGGTAAAACAGTATTTCTCCTTTTTATATTGAATATTTAAAAACCACACAGGTATCAACACGTTGTTTTTTTCATAATCGTTGTATGCCACACTCGAATTTTTCAGTTTGATTTCTGCGTATCTTTTCATCATTTTTTTGCAGACCGCAGACACAGACTCAACTATACGATTTTCAGCGGTTTTTAAACATTTATCGGATGAAATATCGCTATAGTCGGCAAGAAAACCCATAATATACTTATTGTCAAACGGCGTCAGTTTATTACATTCAAACGGCTCTATAGACTCAATAAAGCGGCTGTTGACATAGCTGCTCGCATTCACCGGGATTTTATCAAACCGTGCAAAACCACGCATAACAACATCAAAAATACTCGCCATCCTCTTTGCGGACACCACCTTTATTTCGTCGGTCGAGCATTCAAACTGCAATGTACTGTCGGCATTTGTGCTAAAAAACCATGCCGGCACATATACCCCCTGCATTCTGCTGATTTTGCTCTGCTTAGTAATTTCTCTCGGTGTTAATTTCTCTTTATTGCAAAAGTCGCGAAACAGCCCCATCGCTTTATCTTTATCGATAAGGAAAGGCAGTATAAATTCCGGTCGGGTGTATGTATTGGTTTTATCACTCAATACCACATTGGAGCCGCAAAAGGCGCACTCTGTTGCAATTGTCGTTTTATCCGCAACTAATTTTGCGCCACAAGAAAGACAATCGTAACTGTTATAATCCTCGTTTAATCCGGGCGTTTTTTCCTCAATGCTTGAATATGCGGTCAAACAGTGCTCGCAAACAAGTTTTTGTGTGGCGGGATTAAACGCAATGTCTCCCCCACATGCACTGCATTTGTAATTTGCCATCCCTTCCATACTCGTGATCACCCTTTCTCGTAGGTTTAAGGTTTTTTTCAATGTTATATTTTTATTATACACCTCATTTTATAGGGGTGTCAATTAAAATTTGATTTAATGATTTTAAAGACTTTACACAAGGTGAAAACTATACTATAATAGTTATACCATACACTGTTTAAAGGAGATGACATGCCATATTTAAACTTAATGACAAACGTAAATGTACCTAAAGAAAAAGAGCAAATTCTTGTGCAAACTCTCGGAAAGGGCATTGAGGTCATAAACGGGAAAAGTGAGCAATCACTATTTATTAAGATAGACGGGGACTGTGCAATTTATAAAGGGGGCGATTTGTCGGAGCCGAACGCTATGATAACGGTAGACTTATTCGGTCACTCCGCCAAAGAGGATTTGGGGAAATATTGTGACATCATAAATGAAGCGCTAAAAAAAGAACTCGGCATAAAAAAAGAAAAAATCTTCATAAATTTCACCGAGTGTCGCCACTGGGGAGCTGACGGAAACTGCAATACAGCGTATGAGGTTTAATAGCGTTTTTCTGTTTTATCCATTTTGGGTATATAATTTATTTAAATGTTTAATACTTTAACAGCATCCAATAAAGTTTTTTCAAAAGCCAACATTCCGTATTTATCCACCTCGGCCTTGTCTTTGGGACCGTGGGTCAAGCAACCTGCACCGCCTATACATCCTCCTACGCAAGCCATGCCCTCGATAAAATTAACATCACTTATCTTCTTTGACGATTTAAGAATCGCTACTTTACACAGCTCAATACCGTCGCATTTTTCAGCCTTTAAGTCAAAGTCTATACTTTGCTCTTTCATCGCTTGTGCAACTGCATCTGACAATCCGCCACTTCTTGCAAAAATTCGACCGAAATACGAGGCATTGTCAAGTACATCAATGGATAGTTCTTCTAAGTTCAAGTCACGACTGTCAAAAAGCGCTTGCAACTCCTCGAAGGTCAAAACACTATCAATATATGGACTTACACTTTCAAGTTGAAATTCCATTTTTTTAGCGGTACACGGACCGATAAAGACAATTTTTGAGGTGGGGTCGGTTTCTTTAATATATTTTGCTATTTTAGCCATAGGCGACAAATTGTGCGATATATGCTGTACAAAATCCGGAAAATTTTGTTTTATATACATCACAAACGCAGGACAACATGAGCTTGTCAAAAAACCTTTATCTGCGAGTTCTCTTGATTCTTCTAATGCTACTGCATCTGCACCTAATGCTGCCTCAACTATCGTATGAAATCCGAGTGCTTTAATTCCGCTCACAACTTGCCCTAAATTGGCGTGCTGAAATTGACTTGAAATTGACGGTGCTACAACCGCATACACCTTGTAAGTTTTATTCTTATTACTTTTTTTGATTATATCAATCGTATCCAAAATAAAAGATTTATCTGAAATTGAGCCGAATGGACATTGATAAACACAAGCTCCACATGCTATGCATTTTTCGTTAATTATCTCTGCGCTGTTGTCTGGTGCCTTTTGTATCGCTTTTACCTTACACGCACTTTCGCAAGGTCTTTTCCTGCTGATTATAGCATGATATGGACATACTTTTGCACAGGCTCCGCAGTCAACACATTTATCTTCATCAATAGTTGCCTCATAATTTTTGTTAAATGAAATAGCTCCAAATCTGCACGCGTCATAACATCTATGAGAAAGGCAACCTCTACACGACGATGTTACAGTGTAACCCGATACAGGACATTCATCACAGGCGATATCTATTACCTCTATAACATTTGGGTTAGATTTATCACCGCCCATAGCAATTTTCACTCTTTCTGCCAATATTGCCCTTTCTTTATAAACACAGCACCTCATGGTAGACTCTTTTCCTGTTACTATTTGTTTAGGTATGTCGGTAACATTTTCAAGCAGCGTGTCATTCCATGCATGTCTTGCAACTTCTCGTAGCACTTTATATTTTATATATTGAACCTTAGTATCAAATTTCTTCATAGTAATCCTTTCTAAAAATAGCTCACTTTTATGTTTTTTCCGATTTTTTTAAGACAAGCTGCAAGCTCATCTATAAGCTGCATTTTTATATTAAAATTAATAGGTAAATCTGGATTTTGGTGTGCAGGGTTAACAGCTTTTCCTACATAAAAATTAATGTCGGTAGAATCTTCAAAAAATAATCTTGCAATAGATGAGGCTCCGTCTTTGTTATTGCTCCACTGAGAATAAAGTTTGTTTTCATCCAAGTAATCTTTAGCGTAAGCAAGCACTTTGTTTATAGTTATAATGCCTTCTGTAACAAGGTCGACACCCTCAATTTTTGCGGTGGGAGGTATGTCAGAGCTAATAAAATCAAGAGATGGTATTAGCTGCGTACCTAAAAAATTTGCAGCTATGGCTGAAGTTGTACCTCCGCAAACTATATGCTTTCCCTCTTTAGAGAAAAATAGTGACATCATTCTATCTGCATCGTTTCTGTTAGAAGGTGGGCCTATTAACAAATTCATAGGTACTCTTTTTCTCATTTTTATAGTGCAAGCGGTTGTGTCGTCTCCTGGTCGACCTCCATACAGAGAATAACATTCGTCTAAAAGTATGGTGTTAAGTG
>CAYJCI010000086.1:0-8062 GCA_964368595.1 uncultured Desulfovibrionaceae bacterium | reverse complement strand
ATTATCTATGTACGTTCAAAAAAAGCCCCTTAGTCCGAAAACTAAGGGGCTTTTTTGAATTTTAAGAGGTTTTAGCTTTCAAGTAAGGTTTTTTGTATAAGAATGGTAATATCATCTTTGCAAAATTGGTCATAGCCATCTACGCCGGAACTAGATTGTTCCCAACCGGCGGCTTCGCTAAGATTCAATTTACCTTCGGCATTGTGTGCACCGGCATTTTCTAACACATTTGTTGTGCTATTACCGTCCACATTACCAGCAACAAAGATTTCTACACCTTGAATTTTGCCAGAATTAAGAGCCACTTTTGATACGGCATAAGCAGGAGTATTGCCAGATAAGCCTTGCCCGATAGCACCAGCACCGCTACTCACATTCACAATGCGTGCATGGGCACTTTTTTTAAGCAAGGGAAGAAAAGCCTGAACCATGCGCCATGCGCCATAGACATTGGTATCCATAGCGTCTTGCACTATTTTGAGGTCGGCATTAAGCACATTTTGCCATGTATCGTAGTGAATGGCGGCGTTGTTGTATCAACATTTCAACAATAATCAAAATATGTCCAGAAGTATTTTCTGACCTATGTAGTTGATTTTTCAGTGCGGGTGACTTTATATTTTACCATTAAATTAGGGTAGTAGACAAAAAATTAAAAAAACAAAATTCTATTCTTGACATTATTCAAATAATGTTGAAATATTGAATTGTAGACACGAGCAAGTAAATGTAATCCTACTTGCAAGGAGATTTTGCAAAAAATATGTTCAATATGTGCATATTTTGTAACCCTAGCACGAGTTGTAAAAAATTTTCACAAAATACATTGATATTTCAACAATAATCAAAATAAAAGGTAGAGCATGAACAATACAAAAGTACATCAGTCACGCACAGTACAACTTTGTTGCAACAGTAAACCCCTTTATGGCATGGCTCTTTTGGTATCACTATGTATGGTAGTGTATATTTATACTCAGGCATTCAATCCAGTTTTGGGTTTATAGTATTGAGCATGATTTAATGAAACATAAAACGAAGGAAATAAGAGGTACTCTCATGGAAAAAACACAAGCATCCGGTATTAGTTTTTTTGAACGCTATCTCACCGTGTGGGTGGCTTTATGCATGGTTATTGGTATTGCTATCAGCAAATTTGCCCCCAGTATTCCAGAATTTTTAAATACATGGGAATACGCCAATGTTTCCATACCTATTGCCATACTTATTTGGGTTATGATTTACCCTATGATGCTGAAAGTAGATTTCCAAAGCATTAAAAATGTTGGTAAAAACCCCAAAGGGCTTTTCATAACATGGGTGACTAATTGGCTTATTAAGCCCTTTACCATGTTTGGCATTGCATGGTTGTTTTTTCACGTGCTTTTTAGTGCTTTTATTTCACCAGAACTCGCTCGTGACTATTTAGCCGGTGCTGTGCTTTTAGGTGCAGCTCCTTGTACGGCAATGGTTTTTGTGTGGAGTCATTTAACTAAGGGTGATGCGGCATATACCGTAGTACAAGTTGCCACCAATGACCTTATTATTCTTGTAGCGTTTACCCCCATTGTGGCCTTTTTACTAGGTGTGAGTGGTGTTACTGTTCCTTGGAATACCCTTATTCTATCTGTGGTACTTTTTGTGGTCATTCCGCTTTTTGGCGGTATGCTTACTCGTCATTTAGTAGTAAAAAATAAAGGGCTTGAGTATTTTGAAAAGTCTTTTATTCCAAAGTTTGGCAATAGCACCATCATGGGATTGTTATTAACTTTAATACTTATTTTCTCCTTTCAAGGGAACGTTATTTTAGAAAATCCTTTACATATCGTGCTTATAGCCATTCCGCTTATAATTCAGACGGTGCTCATTTTCTTCATTGCTTACCGTGCTAGCAGGATGCTTAATTTGCCACACTGCATTGCAGCACCTGCTGGAATGATTGGTGCGTCAAACTTCTTTGAACTTTCTGTAGCTGTTGCTATTGCCCTTTTTGGTGTGGCAAGTCCTGTAGCATTAGCTACCATTGTGGGTGTACTGGTGGAAGTTCCTGTTATGTTAGCTTTGGTAAAATATGCCAACAACACACGAAATCAATTCGTGAATGCATAAAAAAACCTAGAGGTGGCCCGTTAAAAATAGACATCAATATTTTTAGCGGGCTATTTTACAAAATATTTTTACTAAATAATACAATTTTTAAGGAGAAGCCATGACAGGCCAAACGCATTTAAAACCTCTTACCGTTGTAGAACAGCTCACTAATGAGCATGGCGAAGCTATGGCCCTTTGCTCTTGCGGAAAGATGTGTAAAGTATCAGACATAGAAGCTCAACAGGCTATTCAAGAAAAAAACAAAAATAATAACGAAGATACTTCGCAAAAAGACCCAAACAATGCGTAACAATATAACTCTGTATTACATAATAATGTAGATGGCGTATCCAGCTATTATAATAAGGAAAATATAAAATGACTAAAGACTGGTATCCTATTATTGACTACGCACTTTGCACAGAATGTGGTGCTTGCGTGCAAAAATGTAAAAACGGTGTTTATGATGTAGAAAAAGCACCACACCCTCTTGTTATTCAAGGCGACAATTGCATATATCAATGTCACGGTTGTGGTGACCTTTGCCCTAGTGCTGCCATTACCTATTTTGGTGAAAATACGGGCTGGAAGCCTCATAACAAATTACAATTACAACCTCTAGGGTTTCATCTTCCATTAAAATAGCACACGCCAAAAAGGAACTTTTGATAAATTTACTTTAGGATGTGGCATGAAGATGTAATGTTTTGCTGAAAACCAGATATTAATATACTAAAGTACGTGGAAGTATGTCATGCTGGTAAGGATGTTTACCGTGAGCATGGAATTAATAGTGTCACGTTGTATGCAAAATATCCTTGGCGGCTTTTTTGAGTGCTGTTTCATAATCAGATACAATACTTACATGCGTTTTGCCATCTTCAATATGTGCATTTTTAAGCATTTGCATAGGTTGCGGTTGTAGGCCGCTTAATATAATTTTTGTGCCGTTGTTGCCGCATTGCTTGATAACCGATTCCAGAGCGTTTTCTCCCGTAGCATCCAGATATGGCACAAGGCGCATTCTTAAGATTAAAACCTTAGGCATCTCACCCATGGCTTTGAGGGTGTCTACCAAGTCTGACGCAACACCAAAAAAGAATGGCCCTGTAATTTGAAATACTTCAACACCTTGAGGTAGATAATCTCGTTGCGTTTCATATTCAATTTCTTCATCATAAAGCGCATTGGATTTACGCCATTCAGATTTAATCTCTACAGCTTCGCTCATATGTTTCATAAAAAGCAAGCAAGCAAGTGTTACGCCAACACCAATAGCCACTGTGAGATCCACCAATACAGTAAGTAAAAATGTTAATATCATCACGATACGATCTGCGCGTGATAGTCGGAAAATATGAATAAAGTGCCCAATTTCACTCATACCCCAGGCCACAACGAAAAGAATTGCAGCAAGTGCCGCCATGGGCACAAAAACCATAATATCCATGGCAAAAAGCATAAAGAGCAATAAAAACAAAGCGTGAAACATCCCTGCCATGGGTGTTTTTGCACCCACTTTTATATTGGTTGCTGTTCTGGCAATTGCACCTGTTGCGGGTAGGCCACCAAATAAGCCAGAGGCGATATTGGCAAGTCCTTGTCCAACCAGCTCCTGATTGGAACGATGTTTGAATCCAGTCATTCCATCGGCAACAACAGCAGAGAGTAGTGCCTCAATCCCTGCTAAAAAGGCAATGGTAAAGGCAGAAGGAATTACGCTTTGTAGTTTGGCAAAATCCCATGCAGGAAATTGTGGCATGGGTAAACCAGTTGAGATATTGGGAAATTTCGAGCCGATTGTTTCAACAGGAATATTAAATATAGAGACTATAATAGCAGAGAAGGCAACTGCAATTAAAAAACCAGGGAGTTTTGGCGTAAAACGCCGTAAGCCAATAATAATCAATAATGCTAACAGCCCAATACCCAATGTGGCTACATTGAATGTAGCAATAGCATCAAAATAGGCTGCCCATTTTGGGATAAAATCCGCAGGGACATTATCAATCTGAAGCCCCAAAAAATCTTTCACTTGAGAGGACGCAATGATGACGGCAATGCCAGCTGTAAACCCTGTAACCACAGGATGTGGAATGAATTTGATAATCTGCCCCATGCGGGTATAACCAGCTACTACTAAAATAGCCCCAGCCATCAAGGTTGCCAGAATAAGCCCATCATATCCGTGCTGAGAAATGACATTAAAGATGACAACAACAAATGCACCTGTGGGACCACCGATTTGAAAGCGTGAGCCACCCAAAAAAGAAATCAAAAAGCCTGCAATAACCGCTGTTATAAGTCCTTTGTCGGGTGATGCACCAGAAGCAATCGCCAAAGCCATAGCAAGCGGAAGGGCGACAATAGCCACGGTCAGCCCCGCAATGGCATCACTTTGCAAATCCGATGAAGAATAGCCATTTTTAAGTAGTGTAAAAAGCTTAGGGGTGAATATACTCATAGCTGTTCATTCTTTTTTCATCATATCAATGTTCTTTTGTCCTCATAGTACGAGCTTTTTTGGATTTATACAAGTAAACATATTTATCTATTTACATCTGTAGTCAATACATAAGCAATGATATTTTTATGTCTAATAAGCCAATATAATAAACAATTTTTACGATCAAAAAATCTTGTATTTCTCTAAACATAATGTCAATTTTCTCTATTAAAAATATATATGCCATCATTGAAAGTGGTGCAAAGCTTAAGCTTACGGGTGAGAGTAGCACCACTCTTTTTGAGGGCGCTGTAATCAATAGCGGCGGAACAAATGAATTCAGTGGGAATACCACTTTTAATGGTGTAACAACTTTCACAGGCAAGTATGAAAACACTGGCATGAGCGTTGTTACAAACAACATTACCTTTAATCAAACATATGATAGCACAAGCACATTAAATATCAAAGACGGTACTACACACTTGTGGCACACTTTTGTCAAGGTTTTTGGGTTTGCCTTTCGAGTCTTGAGCCCTGTTTGAAACTCGAACTGGAGTAGGGTAGAGGCTAAAATTTTATCCTCAATCCTAATGTTTAAGCGCAAATTTCTCTGGGGTTAGGTTGCCTAGTGATTGATGGTGCCTTTGTTTATTATTTTCACCCATCTAGCTATTTATTATTTCCCTAACCTCGCTTAACAGATTAAATACATAGAAGTTTAGGACCTCATCACGGAAAGTACGAATAAACTGTACGTTTCGAGAAGAAGTCTTAAATTTTTATGTTTTTAAAAGATTAAGTGAAGTTCGGGATGTTTTTTTGAGCACTATCCCCCCGCAAGAGGCACAAAGGCTAATTGATAATAATTAAATGTTTAAAATAATTATTTTTTTCATATGTATCCACTGTATTTAATTTTGCATATATGCTAGAAGTTGTGAATATGTATCAAGAAGTGATTTTGACACTAGAGTATCAACTATAAACTACATGATACTAGCATGATATATATCTTCTATACGTTGCGTAACGCTGTGTAGGTTATACTTTTGTTTCCAATGATTATATGCCATTTCTCCCATATTTTTGCGTAGTGTGTCATTATTCATTAAAAATTTGATGGCACTTGCCAATGCGTCAGCATCTTGTGGTGGAACAATGAGACCTGTAATGCCATCTTGTACTACTTCACTCATACCACTACCATATACAGAGGTGGCAATGCATGGCTTTCCTGCACGCATGGCCTCTAGCAGTACCATACCAAAAGCTTCACTACGCAAGATAGAAGGTAAAATAAAAATATCACACTGACTGTAACATGATTTTAACTCATTGTCGTCAACATTACCCGCAAAAAAAATGCGCTCTTTTAATTTATATTTATTAACAAGTTGTTCTAGTTCTTCATGTAATTCACCCGTACCCACAAGGCATAAATATGCATCTGGCACAAGTTTTAGAGCATTTAACAGTACAGAAAAACCTTTGTAATGCGACAATCTGCCAACTGCTAATAAGTTTAGCTTTTTATCATGCTTTACTTGCTGCATGAAATTTAGGGCGAGCGTATGCATATTATTTTGTATATTACCTTCTTGTGCTAAAGCTAGAGGAATAACAGTACATTTATCTTTAAATGGCTGTAGAAAAAGACTACTTTTTAAGTAATTTTGCGAAGTAACTATAATTCTTTTCGCCCGTTTCAGGATGATTTTTTCAAAAAACCGCCAACAGTACAACAAGCCTTTGTTAATTGTATTATCGGGAAATATTACATCAGAATGCCAATGTAAAATTATTGGTTGAGGGCAAAGAAACGCTACCCACAAAGCGGCTATATTGGGAGCATGTACATGAACTATGTCTGGAGATTTTTTGAAATAACAATGCTTTATAATACCAAAAAGTAATCCTAAAGAAAAGGGAGCATAGCCTCCGATATTTTTTTGTATGTCGTAACGCTCAACAGTTAAGTTTTGTGTTTTGATATTTGTAATATTAGTTGTAGTTTTGCAAGCAAGTACTGTGACCATATGCCCATTTTCAACCTGTGCCTGAGTAAGTGCATATAAAAAGCTTTCCATCCCACCCACATCAGGTGGAAAAAATTTGCCTATATGTAAGATGCGCATTACTTTTCTTCTTGCTTTATTATGTCTTCAATGTTTTTTACTCGATACAGTAAATGTGCTTGTTGCTGTGTTAACTTTTTAATTTGTATTTTTAATTGTGTTCGCTCCATATCTGCCAAAAGCAAGCGTATTAAAATAATCAAAAATAAAAGAATCACAAAAAATATGGGCAAATAGCTAACCCCCAAAAAATAAGCTATCTTATTAAATGCGTTAGGAAATAAACCCATAACAAACAAGCTAACACCTGCAAAACTCCACCAGCGCGCATAAGAAGGGTGCAATAAAGAACTTCGCAATAAATAAAAAATAAATAAAATGCCAATTACTGCAAAAATAGATAAAGTTAGACTGTGTGAAGTAAGCATTGTAAAATCCTTGTGCTTAACGTCTTGTTATAGAAATCAATAAAGTATAGAACATATAATAAGCCACTTTGAACCATGATGAAAAAATATGTGATGCACCTATTTGGCGTGGTAACATATGCACATCTAATTCCTTTATTATAAAACCTTTCTTCCGAGCTAATAAAAGAATACCAATATCTTGATATTCAAACAACAAGCCTTCCCTCTTAATTAGAATACGAGCCACTTTAGAAGTATAGCACCTGAACCCCGAAGTTAGGTCTTGTATCTTCAAGCCTGTCAGTATGCGAAAGAAACTCCATGCAAATTTTCTAGCTTTACTTCCCCTTTGTGTACATGAGCCAATAACAATATCTACACAACTATTTAGCGTGTTTAATAATTTTTCAATGTCTTGTGGATTATGTTGTCCATCAGCATCTAAGGTAACAATAATATTTGCCCCCATGTACAACGCATATCGCATACCTGTTTGTATAGCCCCCCAAGCTCCTAAGCGTAGTGATAAATCTAAAACAATAGCTCCAGCTTGCTCTGCTAATTTAGCGGTATTGTCCGTACTACAATCGTTTACTACAACCACATTATAATTCAAGCTTCTTACTTGTTTTACAATTTGTGTAATGGTTGCACTTTCGTTAAATGCAGGAATTACAACAAAAACTTGATCATTACACTTCTCATTCACGGTAAAACTTCCCATGCACCTGCATAGTCATAATCAATGGCAACTGGCTTAAAACCTTGAATTTCCACATTACTTGCCATTAAGCGTAAGGGTAAGGAACTTAGACCATCCTTGGTGGCAAAATACAACCATTTTTGTGTGGGTGCAATAATGGCAAAAATCCCTTCGGTTTGCGGAAAAGGAGATGTTAAAGGATTTTCTGCATCTCCATAAACTTCATTTACGCCCGTATAATTATTATCAATAGCCTTTTGGGGCAAAACTAAAAGTGTTTTTGCTCTGTTGTAATAAAAACCTTCCCTCTCATAAACTTCCAAATATGGGCGGA
>CAYJCI010000085.1:0-8062 GCA_964368595.1 uncultured Desulfovibrionaceae bacterium | reverse complement strand
GACTAACTTACACTAATGGGCAAGACCCCAATTTAGCCCAACTCCCCATTCAACAAGTAATGGCACATCTAATTTTTGCTCATTTGGAGCTATGTTTGACATGATTTCAGCCATGCGTGTGCCTGCTGCTTCAGCATGCTTATTTGGCACTTCCAATAAAAGCTCGTCATGAACTTGTAGGGCAAGTTTTGCCTGAAGGTTATGTAAGGTTTGGTCAGCATTAACTTTAAGCATGGCAATTTTTATAATATCTGCGGCAGAACCTTGAATAACAGTATTGATGGCTTGCCTTCTAGCAAGTGAGAATTTTTGGCTATGCTTTGAGTGTATATCTGGGATGAGGCGGCGGCGGCCTGCTAAAGTTGTTACATATCCAAGGGCTTTAGTTTGCTCTTCCACTTGGTCATAAAACTCTTTTAATTTTCCAAGGTGCTTGAAGTAATTTTCAATAAACTCTTTAGCTTTTGGTGTACTTATGCCTAGCTCTTGGCCTAATTTTTGAGCACCCATACCATAAATAAGGCCAAAATTGATGGTTTTGGCATTGCGGCGTTGGTCAGCATTAACTGCATCTAAATCAAGATTATAAATGATGGCGGCTGTGCTTGAGTGAATGTCCTTACCCTTAGCAAATGCGTCTAAAAGCACAGGGTCTTGTGACATGTGCGCAAGCACTCGCAATTCAATTTGTGAATAATCAGCTGACACCAGCAAGTGTTCAGGTGCTGGCACAAAACAAGTACGCATACGCCGACCCAAATCACCACGAACAGGTATATTTTGCATATTAGGATTACTAGATGATAAACGCCCAGTTGCTGTGGCTAATTGATTAAAATTACTATGGATGCGGCCTTTTTCATCAGCAAGTTTTGGCAGTGGCTCAAGGTAGGTTGAGCGCAATTTTTCAAGTTTTCTAAATTCAAGTACAGCATCAACCACGGGGTTGCCAGCCAATTTTTCTAGCTTTTCTTGAGCAGTGGATAGCTGCCCACCCTTGGTTTTTCCTGCTGTGGGGAGTTTTAAGGTGGAGAATAGCACCTCACCCAATTGCTGGGCTGAGCGTATATTAAATGTTGTGCCTGTGGCGGCATAAACTTCCTCAGTGCGAGCCGTTAACTCTTTTTGCACATCGTTTAAGAAAAGCTTAAATGCCTCAAAATCAACAGCAATGCCCACATCTTCCATTCTTGCAAGCACATGTATTAATGGTAATTCTAGCTCATAATACAATTTATCTAAGCTTTGTTTGGCAAGAATATCAGTAAGGTTGACCCACATATTATGGGCAATGGCTGAAGGCGAGCTATTTTGCATTGGCGCCTTAGTTCGCCATTGGGCTTGCAAGCGGGGCCAGCTATAATCCCTTTCTTCTGGATTTTGCAAATAAGCCGCAAGGCCAAGGTCAAACCAACGCTCAAGCGGTATGTCATACCATATTGAATTTTGGCGTAGCAGGCTTTTTACATCTGGTGTGATAATATGTTCAGCATCTTTTAATAAATTAATTAGCTCATCATTTACATCCACATGCCATTCTTGCTCATTAATTCCAAGCACAAAACCTTGTTCTTCTCTTGCATAAAATGATGCGGGTAAGATAGTTACTAAATTATTTTTAATGGCTGGTAAGTCTTGCGTATTAATTTTTGCTGGTAAGCTTGGTAATGACGGTACTTGCATCATTGCATCTTGACTTGCGCCAAAAAGACTTGCTTGTTGCTGGTTTTTAACAGCTTTTTTACTCTTTGCTTCAGTGTTAGCACTTTCTTGCTGTGTATCTTCTTTGGATTCTTGAATTAATGTTGGTTGGTCAGTGGTATTTAAAAGTCCAGCACGGACCATGCTCTCCACTTCTCTTTGTAGTGAGGTAAGCTCAAATTCCTGTAAGAATAGTGAAAAATCTTGAGCTTTTATGGGCTTTATTCGCATATCCTCTTCTTGCACGTGTGAGCACTCATCGGTGCTTAGGGTTGTCAATTTGCGGTAGAGGAACATCTCCTCCACATGTGGGGATAATTTTTGAAAAAGCTTAGGAGGCAGGCGGTCAATGCCATCGCGTATATCCTCTAAGGATGAAAAATCTGCAAATATTTTTTCCGCTGTTTTTGGGCCAATACCTGGCACACCTGGAATATTATCGCTACTATCACCAATTAATGCTTGTACATCAGGCCATTGATTAGGTTTTAGACCTGTATCATGGGTAAAAGAATCAGCAGAAAGTAGCTTTTCTTCCTTACTTGCAGGGTCCCAAAGCCAAACATTAGGCCCAAGGCATTGGCGTAGGTCTTTATCTGAGCCAATGATTACGACTGGGCGATCCTTTGAGTAGCGCTTGGCAAGCGAGGCTATGCAATCATCGGCCTCACAGCCAGCAGAAACCTCCAAATGCAAGCCAAGGTGCTTAGTCATGCGCTTAACAGGCTCTAATTGCTGTACTAGTTCTTCAGGTGTGGCATCTCTATTGGCTTTGTATAGGGGGTATAGCTCATGGCGAAAATTCTTACCCCTTCCATCCATAAAAAATACAAAATGGGTGGGCTTTTGTTCCCTCAAAATACGTAATATAATTCTGGTTACAACATAAATAGCATTGGTGGGAAATCCGTCCGAACGTTGCAAACGGTTGGAATAAAAGCCTCTAAAAATATATGCATTGCCATCCATTAAAAATAATGGTGCTTGATCAATATTTAATTTTTTTTGTAAAGACATAGTATTTTCCTAATTATGCAAAAATAGAATTAAAAATCATAACCAAAATTAATCCACCAATGGCGGCAAGGGTTGCATTATTACCATGCCCCGATGCTTGTGATTCAGGTATAATATCTTCAATAATTATATAGAGCATGGCACCAGCGGCAAAAGCCAAGGCCACGGGCAAAATTTGCGTGCTTAGACTTGTTGCAAGAGCTCCAATTACAGCCCCAATGGGCGTTGTAATACCACTAAATGAACCCCAGAAAAATGATTTTGCAGCACTCATACCCTCACCACGCAAAGCAATAGCTACCACAAGCCCCTCTGGCATGCCTTGAAGCATGATGGATAGCATAAGTACCATTGCTGAGTTGGCAGAGATACCAGCATTCATTGCTTGCTCTGTGTTTACAGCCCCGTAGCTAACGCCAACTGCAAGACCTTCTGGAATATGATGCAAGGCCATGGCAACTATTAACAATATGCTACGTTGCCAATTGGTGGATATGCCCTCGGTGGTGTAGCTTAGGCTGTGCGTGTGTGGTAATATGGCATCAAAACCACGCAAGAATAAGGCCCCAATTATTAAGCCAAACATGGTGGGCACAAATGCCAATTTACCAAGCTCTGCCGATAAAGCAAGAGAGGGGGCAAGTAGCGCCCAAAATGTAGCCCCAAGCATCATGCCAGCCGCAACCCCAAGCATTAAATGCAAAGTGCTTTTTGAAAATTCCTTACGCAAAAAAACGCCAGCCGCACCCAGAGAAATTGCCAAAAAAGGCCCAAGGCCAGCAAAAAATGCTTGCAAGGTTGGGTGAGCAAAAATATCCATGATTTAGCCTATTATAATTCTTGGCGAAATTGTAACGATTGGCGCAAGGTTTCCTTATCCATAAACTTAACTTCTGAGCCAAGGGGTATGCCTTGGGCAAGACGGGTTATTCTTATGTGTGGGAAGTTTTTTTGTATGAGATTGCGAACGTAAAAACCAGTGGTGTCAGCCTCAACAGTAGTGCCAAGCCCAAGCACAAGTTCTTTTACTTGCCCTTCACGCAGGCGTGCTGTTAATTTATCAAGGTCTAGCCCTTCAGTATTGCTGCTGCCAGACTGCAAAAGCCCACCAAGTATTAAATATTGACCATTATAAATGCCGCCATCTTCAAGGGTTAGCATGCTATCCCATTCGGCCACAAGGCAAAGGGTTTCTTGCTCTCGATTAATGTCAGCACAAACTACACAAGGGTCTGTGGCGGTAAGCCCACCACAACGGGAGCAAAGGTGCAAATTATCACGTAAATCGTGTATGGCTTTACCTAGGCGCCTAGTTTCAGACTCAGGCCACTTTAATAAAACCATGGCCACTCGCATGGCAGATTTTGGGCCAAGGCCAGGCAAGCGTGAGAGTTGCTCAACCACAGCTCTTAATGGTTCGGGTATACGTTTATTCATATAAAATTTACTAAAAAAAATTATCTATATTAAACAGAGCGTTCAAAAAGGTGCCGAATGCAAGGAAGACGAAGTTTTTTGCGGAGCGGAGTTTATCTGGACATAAATGACCGGAGCAAAAAACGAGTCTGACAAAGCAGACGGCCCTTTTTCAACGCTCTGTCCTAAAATACGCCAGGGAGCTTAATGCCACCACTAATAGCAGTCATTTCACGGTCCATGCTTTCTTTAGCAATGCGTGCAGCTTCGTTTACAGCAGCCATAATAAGGTCTTGCAACATTTCAACATCGCCACCCTCTAGGGCTTTTGGGTCAATGGTGAGCTTGCGTAGCTCTTGCTTGCCAGACACTTCGGCAGTAACCATGCCGCCACCGCTTGAAGCTTCAAAGCTTTTTTCACCAAGCTCTGCTTGCATTTTTGCAATTTTGTTTTGCATTACTTGGGCTTGACGCAATAGGTCGTTCATATTTTTCATTTTAATCTCCTTTATTGGTTCACAGGACGAACACGTATAATTGTTGCATCTAAGATTTCAAGACAGTCTTTCATGTCTTCTCTATCTGCAAATTCTTGTTTTAATACAGATTCTGGCTTGTGATTTTGCGCGGCAAGCTCAATTTGTAAACTAACCTCAAAACCGCAAAAATCAGCACATAGTTTTTGTAAAATGGGGCGAGCTTGCTCCAATTTGTCAAAACAAGTGCCAGACTTGGCCTCTAATTGTAATATATTGTTGTTAAAAGTTCCCTTGGTTTGGAACAATATATGGCTTGGAATTACATCCTTACCATCTTTTTCACTTTGTACTGCCATAAAGGCAGTAAAATTCTCCCAAGTAGGTGCAATCAAAGCTACTTTTGTTTTTGTATCTTCTATATTTTCTATTATTTGTTCTTCAGCATTTATTTGCTGTGTTTCTGCTATATATTCTTTTGCTTGTTCGCTAATTATGTTTTCAGCTATTGTGTTTAGCTCATCTTCTTCTATATACTCAGTAGTATTTTCAGTAATTACAATGTCTTGATGTTGTAGGTCTTGCTTAATTTGCGGCTCTAGGCTGGGTTTAGGAGTTTTTTTTTCCGTAGTGTTTGATGAGCTTTGGGTCGCAATGTCTGGAAGTTGCACGTTTTCAACCCTTTGCAAGGGTAGTAACCTTGGCATAAGCGCAAGGTTTAATAAAAGTAATTCAAGAGCAGCCGCAGGCTCTGGGCTGTGAATTACCTTACGCTGGGCATCAAGAGTCATATGCCATGCAGCATGTAAATGAGCGGCGGAAAAGGCAGGGGCGGTGGTTAGCCAAAGCTTTGCTTCATCCTCACTTAAATTCAATGATGGCAATATATCTTTACCAGCTTCACGCAAAAGAAATAACGTACGCCAAAGGCTTGTTAATTCTCTCAAGAAAAAGCCAATATCAATACCTTGTTCTGTAAGATCCTTACTAAAGTTAACAATGGCAGGGCAATCATTTTCGGCAATACTTTTAATAAGTGTGTAAAAAAAGTCTTGCCCAGCAAGGCCTAAAACCATACGTGTGGTTTCAAGGCTAAGAGTTTTTTCACCAAGGGCCAAGCTTTGACCAAGTAAGGACATGCCATCACGCACAGAACCAGCAGCACGCCTTGCAATTAGGCGAACAGCCGCACTTTCATGCTCAATATTTTCTTGCCCAAGCACATGGGTTAGATGTGCCACTAGTTTTTCTTCTGATAGGCGTTTGAAAATAAAGTGTTGGCAGCGGCTAATAATAGTAATGGGGAATTTGTGCACCTCAGTGGTTGCAAAAATAAATACAACCCTTGGTGGTGGCTCTTCCAAAGTTTTTAATAATGCATTGAAGGCCGAGCGTGAAAGCATGTGCGCTTCGTCAATAATAAAAACCTTATAGCGCCCTTCCATGGCCGCATAGCCTATATGCTCACGCAAAGCACGAGCATCATCAACACTATTGTTAGATGCACCGTCAATTTCTGTTACGTCAACATGGTTGCCTTGAGTGATTTTTTGGCATTGATCACAAACATTACAAGGCTCGCTAGTTGGTGCTTGCTTGCAATTTAAGGCTTTGGCAAATATGCGTGCAATGGTGGTTTTACCCACACCCCTTGTCCCACTAAGTAAATAGGCAGGTGCAATGCTCTCCTCAGCCGTGGCACGAGAGAGCACAGTTGTTACCATTTCTTGCCCTGTCACTTGTGCAAAAGTTTGTGGGCGGTAGTGGGATGCAAGGGATGCGTGTTTCATATTTTTTATACCACGTAACGTGTTAGCCAATTTTCATAATCAGGATTGTGGCCTTTCACAATTCTGAAGAAGTGGTCTTGTAAATCAAGGGCAACTGGGCCGGCTTTACCTTCGCCAATGGTGCGCCTGTCAACTTCACGAATTGGGGTAAGCTCAGCGGCAGTTCCGGTGAAGAATGCTTCATCAGCTGTGTATAATTCATCACGAGTGAATTGTTGCTCAACCACAGTATAACCAAGATCACGGGCCACTTGCATGATGGATTCACGAGTGATACCACCAAGGATGGAGGTTAATGGTGTGGTTTTAATTACTTTATTTTTTACGATGAAAATATTTTCGCCAGTTGCTTCAGATACAAAACCGTTGGTATCAAGCATAAGGGCTTCGTCATAGCCATCGCCCACAGCTTCCATCTTAGCAAGCACTGAGTTAATGTAGTTACCGGAGGCTTTGGCCTTGGTCATCATTACATTAACGTGATGCCTCGTAAATGTAGAGGTTTTAATGCGAATACCATTGGCAAGAGCCTCAGGCCCAAGATAAGCACCCCAAGGCCAAACAGCAATAATGGTTTGGATTGGGTTGGATTTTGGGTGAATGCCCATTTCGCCAGCACCAACAAAGCTCAAAGGGCGAATATAACCCTCAGTAAGTTTATTAATCTTTAAGGTGTCAATAATGCCGTTAAAGATGCTCTCATGGCTATGAGGGATTTTAATACCCAATATTTTCATGGAGTTGAAAAGGCGAGTCACATGCTCCTCTAAGCGAAAAACAGCAGAGGTATTATCCATGCACAGATAGGTACGAATGCCTTCAAATACGCCAGTTCCGTAGTGTAGGGCATGAGAAAGTACGTGTACATTGGCCTCATTCCAAGGAACCATTTTGCCATCAAACCAAATAAATTCTGTCTTTTGCATGAAATACCTCGTTAAATTTAATATCTGTAGGTGCAATTGATACTCACTGCACAGCCACAAAAAATACTGGAAATAAGTATCAAAAGCAAGCATCTTGTGTTTCTTTTATCTGGGGGGTAATATGCAGATGTCGCTCTGGCTAAGGCCTTTGAAATGAATGATTTTAATGGATTTAAAAATTTATGCTAAGCAGATATATTTTTATTATATTTTTTATTTGCACTCTTTGTGCTCTTAATTTTAATGTTAAATTTGCATTTTCAGCTGAAAGCCCTGAGAATGTAGGAGATTTTTTTCGTAGTCTTGACGGCTCTGGTGGTGCAGATACAAGTCAAAATACACCAAGCCTAGATGCTGGCGGTGCTGTGCAAAGCTTGCCAGGGGTGGAGGTGAGCCCAGAGGACATGCAAAAAGCTTTTCCAAATAGCTTAAAGCAAGATGCACCTCGTATGGATTTTATACCAGATGCAGCACCACTTTTCCCTGTTTTACCAATGCAAAATAATGAACAAAAAAATAATGCTGCCCCAAGTATCAAAAATCCTCAAACCTTGCCAAGCCTACAATTAACAGCGCCAAAGCAAGAAAATACTAACAATAATATGATTAAAATTGTGCCTGAAGATTTGCAAAATAAAAATAATGAAAAGGCACAAAATTCAAATAATCAGCAGGATATGTTGGATAACCCTAGCCTTGAATATATGGTTGGGCAAATGATTATGGCGGGCTTTAT
>CAYJCI010000084.1:0-8084 GCA_964368595.1 uncultured Desulfovibrionaceae bacterium | reverse complement strand
ATAAAGGTAGCAACTCTTCTTGGGCTTCAACAATGCGTCTTTTAGCTTCAAGCTTTTGATATATTTCAGCAATTTCATAAATGGTTTCACCAATGGCTTTACGATGCGTTGCAATGGCTAGGTTAACCATTATTCTTTGTGCTTGGTGATTAAAGTAGGTTGAAATGGGGTTTGGGAAATTTGCATAAAAACTTACGCGCATTTTAGCTTGCCCATAATCTCCGGGAGTGTCTTCTAAGCCAGTATTATATGATGTAATGTTACTTGAAACTTGCAAAGCCATCTTAGGCTCTGGCAAGTATTGCCATATGGCGCTAGTAAGGTTAACTTTTTTAATTTCCAAATCCACAGCGGAGTTTACAAGCAATGGTGATTGTTGAATAGTTAAGTACACGCAATCATCAAAGCTAAACGATTTTTCTGAATCATATAAATTTGGCACAGCAGCCTGCAGCTTTGCAGCATGCTCAACTGGCACGCCAGGCACTTCCTCAAGCCAGTGCCTAGCTGGCAATTCAGGTGCTTGTTGTGTAGCTTTTTGAGAAGAACACCCCACAGCAAAAGCAAAAACCAACAGCAAAAGCAAAAACTTACTAAGCCTAGCATAAGCATTCTTATTCAGATTTTTTTCAGATAAAATCATTCTAGCTCCTAGTTTTATTAGATATAGCTACACCCTGCATGGTCAAGATCAAATTATCTTCACTATACATTTCAACATCCGCAGTATAGCTTAAGCCAAAGCTTTGTAGCTTCCATACCATGCGCAAAGCATCAACATGGGGCAGTTCTACCACATGTCGAAGCTTGGAAATGTTAATTATATTAAAGCCTTCATTCCCTGGCACAATGACTTGTTGTATTGCCATTACACTCAAAGGGAGCAGACTATACCTTGAATGCCATTGTGGTGCAATGGTTTTTATTGGAACAATATATTCTTTAATTACGCCTCTTTCTATTAAATTTTGCGTATCTTCTTGCCAAATCGAATTTAGACTACAATTATTTTTAGCAAGTAATACATTAGCCCATGCCATGCGTAATTTATCTTGTTTTTTCCTGCCGTTAGCTGTTAAGTCATGCACATAGAGAGATGCATTGCAAATCAAGCTTTTTTCATTATCTAACTTACCTTGCTCCACAGGCTCTACACAAATCAAACCCTCACGAGTAATACCACCTGCGCAGATAAAAGGCTCTGCAAAGCCAATATTATCAGCCCCGCAGCAGTTCAATTCTGAAAAACCCAAACCTGCACTAGCATACAAAGCTTCAAGCATCATTGCCTCAGTAACCACAGGTTCAGTACTTTGCTGACATTGCAATAATACATCAGCATAAATTGAAAAATTTCTCTTCGCATAAAAACTAGGTAAAGCATCAGCCGTTAAGCCCAATGGGTGCACATGCGGATAGGCTTGCATATTTTCTTTAATGCTACTTTTATCAACAATTAAGCTGTGGATATCATCCTTCTTACCTGCCCCACGACTTTCTTGTTTTACATTTTCTCGGCTATGTTCAGTTGAGGAGCGAAAATCTGCCACAACTTGGGCTAAATCCCCCACAGTTGAAACATGCATTAAATCTTCAAAATTTATTTGTATATTAAATGTAGTTTCAAGCTTATGAATAATTAAAGGAAAGCGACTTGAACGCATGGCAAGGTCATGCCTTAAATCATGATGCGCTGCTAGCTTATGGCGTTCAAGGCCTGTTTCCTCCATCAAAATTGGCATGATATCTTCCACATGCTGTGGGGTGTTTTCTATTTTATCTATATTTTTTTCAGTGTTTTGTTCAGTATCTGTAGTATTCTGTACAATATCATCATGCACAGCAAATGAGCTTGGACCTTGAATATGACCAAGAGCATAAAGCTCAGCCACAGCCCTGCGCATGCTTTCGACTTCCTTACCCTTACGACAAACGGATAAACAATGCGCATTGGGCTCAATATCAGTAGTAAGCCCACTAATAATGTCCGATGGCCCAAGCTCCACAAAGTGACGAACATTTAAATCATCCCACATGGTTCTTACGCAATCTATCCAACGCACAGCATTTTCATCTAAATCTGCAATAAGTTCCACAATACTTTTTTTATCATGTGGATACAAGCCAGCAGTGGCATTGCTTAAAACTGGGCCCAGTGGTTTTTTCATGTCAAACTTAAGTAGCTCTTGCACTGAATAATCACGCAAAACTCGTAAATTGGGATGATGAAAAGCCATGGAAATATTTAAAATAATGGCAGGGAATCTTTGCTTTCGTAAATTGCGTCTTGCCTCAGTAAGAACATCTCTCGGCCCACTTAAAATATATTGTGTGGGTGTATTATAATTTGAAATTAATAATTCTGGGAAGTTGCGTAGCGTTTCTTCAACCTTTTCAGCAGAGGCATAAACAGCCATCATGCCAGTATCATGCTTGCCATTATGCTCTAAATCATCAACAAGTGCAGAGCGCTCATCAAAAAGGCGCCATGCTTCTTGTAAAGAAAAAGTCTCAGCAAGAGCCAAGGATACAAGCTCTCCAAGACTATGACCAGAATAAACATCTGGCTGAAAACCAAGCGACCTTAAATAACATGCCTGAGCATAACTTACGAGAAATATGTAAGGAGATTGCCACCTTGTGCGCCCAAGCTTCTCTATATCAGTTTCGTCCATAAGGGCCAATACATCCCAGCTAGCTAAAGCTGCAATTCGATCCATAGCATCTCTTGCCGCAGGAAATGTATTGTATAAATCCCGCCCCATGTGCGGCCAAACAGTACCTTGCCCACCACAAATTATACTGACCTTAGGCGTTTTTTGTACAGGCGATAGCCACAAACCTTCACTTTGTAGCTCTTTTAATTTTTCAGATGTGGGATTTTTACCAAGGGAAGAAACAAAGTTGCGCCAATTTGGCGTGATTGAACCAAGGCGCCAACTTTCACCTTCATGGGTTAAGCTAACTAAGCGAACGCCATTTTCAACCAACTCGCTATTTAAATGGCTTGTGGAATTTTGATCTGCATTTGATGTTGCATCTTGGGCAGAAGCTCTATCCGTAGACGCAATAGTAGAGCCAAGAACAGATGTTTTTTGCATAATCCCCCCACCCAAAACAATCTTGAAAATAAAATGTAATATTTCGAACAATAACAAAAAGTAAAATGTAAGTTTTGATTGTAATATTTTTTTTTATAATTGTCTACAAAAGGCAATTTGCCTTTAAAACTTGGACTGTTTATTAAGCATAACCCAAGCCCATGTTCTCATAAATGATATCCTTGCCAAAATAAAAAATTTATAGTAGGTATCCTGTTTGCTTACTTATGAAGTTAATATCACAAGGTCATAACTTGCTCTTTTAAGCGTTATGTCACTGCAATATAATACAACCTTGGGGAGAAGGCATGAATAAAGATCAAGATTTGAACACCACTTCTGACGCTAGTGTTAACTATGACACACAGTCAGAAGAGCAAGATTCTTCACTGGAGTTCAATCGTATGCGCAACAAGCTCTCCTTTGAGCGCCTTGTTGCATTGGGTGCATCTATGGGTATGCGTAACCCGCTTTTCCTATGCCATGATGGCTCTGCCAAAGCATTTACTAGTATTGAAGGCAATGAGTATCTAAATTTTTCCACTTACGACTACCTTGACATTAATGGGCATCCAGAAATTACTGATGCTGTTGCCAAGGCCGCAGCGGAGTTTGGCACATCAGCTGGTGCTAGCCGTTTAGTGGGTGGTGAGCGTCCACCGCATCGTGAGCTTGAGCAAGCCATTGCTGAGCTTTATGACGTTGAGGACTGTATTGTTTATGTTAGTGGGCATGCTACTAACGTATCCACCTTGGGCTTTCTTTTTGGCTCACGCGATTTAATATTGCATGACAACCTTGCACACAACTCATTAATGCAAGGGGCAAAACTTGCTGGCTCCACTCGCATTTCCTACGCTCACAATGATGCAGATGCCTTGGAAAAAATATTACAAGAGCGCCGTGGTGATTTCCGCCGTGCAGTAATCGTGACCGAAGGTCTATTTAGTATGGACGGCAATATTCCAGACCTACCTCGTATAATTGAATTAAAAAAGAAATATAATTGCATGCTACTTGTGGATGAAGCCCATTCACTAGGCACATTAGGGCCAACAGGGCGCGGCGCACGCGAGCATTTTAACATCAATCCTAAAGATGTTGATATGTGGATGAGCACCCTTAGCAAATCCCTCTGCGGCTGTGGCGGGTTTATTGCTGGTAGCAAAAAGCTTATTGAATACTTAAAGTACGGCTCACCTGGCTTTGTATTCAGCGTGGGTATGTCACCTGTACTTGCAGTGGCATGCAAAACTGCCCTAGATATTATGCTACGTGAACCTGAGCGCGTGTTAAAATTACAGCACATTAGCAAATATTTCTTAGATTATGCTAAGAGCTTGGGCCTTGATACTGGTGTTGCCCAAGGCTATGCTAACATTCCTGTAATTGTTGGTGATTCAATGGTTGCTGGCTTTATGGCAAATGCTTTATTTAATCGTGGTGTTTATGCCATGCCCATTACCTTCCCTGCAGTTAAGGAAGGTACAGCACGCTTGCGTTACTTCCTTTCTGCTGCTCACTCTGAGGAGGATGTTAGAAAGGCACTTGACATTACGGTTGAAGAAATACCAAAAGTTACTAAGCTTGTGGAAGACTGGCGCGAAAATGAGAAGAATAATGAAGGCTAAATTGTAAATATTACAAAACGTAAAAACGCAAGGGTTTCACACTTGCGTTTTTTTTGTTTCTAATTTTAGATTTTACATTGCGCAAATGGATTATCCACCCTCCTATAAAGTTAAAAATTTTATGCAAGCAAGCTAAGGCTTGCGGCTCAGTAATATTAGGAGTAAACAAGTACAAAGGCTATATTTACCTAAATATATTAAATTTACCAAATCATTCATGGCTTAGCCTGACTAACTGCAAAGCTATGACTTAAGATAATGACAACACAAACGGAGTATTTCATATGTGTGGTATAGCAGGATTTTTTCAACTAGACGGGCAAAATTTACCAGAACATTCACGTACATGGCTAAAAGATATGACCGATGCCATACATTACCGCGGCCCTGATGGTGAGGGGCAGTGGGTAGATGGTGCTGTAGCCCTTGGGCACAGGCGTTTATCCATTATTGACTTAGCAACTGGCGGCCAACCCATGGCTGATGATAGTGGTCAAATCTGGATTACATTTAATGGCGAAATTTATAATTTTCCTGAACTAAAAAAATCCCTTGAGGATTTGGGCTGCGTATTTCGCACAACCTCTGACACTGAAGTTATTTTGTATGCTTGGCAAGAATGGGGTGAAGCTTGCGTTGAGCGTTTTGAAGGCATGTTTGCCTTTGTGCTTTGGGACAAGAGAAAGAAAGTTTTATTTTGTGCAAGAGATAGATTTGGCAAAAAGCCTTTTTATTACACCATACAACGCGGGCGCTTTATTTTCGCATCAGAGTTAACAGCCATCACAAAATTCCCTGACTTAGAGCTAAGCGTGCGCCCTCAAAATTTAATGCGTTATCTAGCTTATGAATATGTGCCAACACCTGAATGCATTTTTACTGAAGTTGAAAAACTACCACCATCACATAGCTTATTAATAACAGAAGGCAAAGTTAAACTAAGACGTTATTGGGACATACCAACACCTGATTTAAGCCTTGCCCAAAGATCAGAAGAAGACCTAGCCTGTGAGTTACGCAGCTTACTTGATGCAGCAGTAAAAAAGCGCATGATAAGCGATGTTCCCTTGGGTGTTTTTCTATCTGGTGGCATTGATTCATCTATCATAACAGCCCTAATGGCAGACAAGGCCGATAAAATTAAAACATTTTCCATTGGCTTTAAAGAAGCTAGCTTTGATGAATCAGAATATGCAAGAGTTGTAGCTAAGCATTATGACACTGACCATACTGAGCATATTTTATCATCTGATTATTGTGCTGAAATATTGCCAAGCATAATTAGCAGGCTTGATGAACCTATGGCTGATGCCTCAGTTGCGCCAACCTATATATTATCAGAACTCACAAGAAAGCATGTAACTGTTGCCCTTGGGGGCGATGGCTCCGACGAGCTTTTTGCAGGTTATGAGCATTTTATTGGGGTAAAAATAGCAGAACACTATACAAAATGGCCAAGCGTCATAAGAAAAAGTATAGAAGGAATTTCCTCTATTATTCCATCATCATCAAATTATGTTAATTTAAATAATGCCTTGGCTACCTTTTTCCAAGGGGCCTATGCGCCACCATGGCAACGAGTACAATCATTATTAACTGCATTTACACCTGAAATGCAGCAAAATATGTGGAATGAAAATTTTGCCGCCGAACAGCTAAATTTTTTGACTATGGACAAACTTTTTGCCCCTACCAAGGAACACTTTGCCCATCAGCCTAGTGAAGTTGGCAATGTGGACAGAGCTTTTTATGTCTATGCGCGTCAATTTCTTGTAGATGATATTTTAACTAAAGTTGACCGTTGTTCCATGTTAGAATCACTTGAGGTGCGAGCACCATTTCTAGATACAGATGTAGCAAACTTTGCCTTCAGTCTCCCATTACACTTTAAGTTAAAGGGATTTAAACGTAAATACCTGCTTAAAAAATCCTGTGCAGACCTTTTACCAAAAGAAATTTTAACCCGGAACAAGCGTGGATTCCAAATTCCAGTGGCCGCTTGGTTGCGTGGTTCTTTACGTCCTTTGGTGGAAGAATTACTTGGGGCACGCTTCTTGCAAGAGCAAGGTGTGTTTAGTATCCCAGTTATTCGGGAATTGGTTGATACGCACATGAGTGGCAAAAAAGATTTACGCAAGCCCTTGTGGACCTTGCTAGTGCTACAAATGTGGTGGAGGGCAAACTCGCCAAAAATTTTACAATCTTAGATTTTTGATGTCAAAAATCTAACCACTGGAGGATAATTATGTTAAAACGTATTTTATTAACAATGATTTTAAGCTTAACCCTAGCTGCACCTGCTGCGGCTGAAATTAACGGCCTATACGTGGGTGGTAAGTTCCTTTATGGCTACCAAAGCCATTCTGGCGCTAGCATCTTTGGCTCCTCAAATTCTGGAAGCGTGTTTGGTGGCGGTGGTTTTGTTGGTTATGATTTTTACCAACAATCTGACACCCCAATTCGTGCAGAAATTGAATATGCCTTCCGCGGCAACCTTTACAACAGTGAAGCTGGCCCTGGCTATACTGCAGACACCCATTACAATATGCAAACCTTGCTTGTAAACTTCTACTATGATTTTTACAATGAATCTGCATTTACCCCATATGTTGGCGCTGGTATTGGCGCTGGCTTCATTACTGGCGAATACAACTACAACATAGGCGGCAATAAACTAAAAGGCGAGCTAGATGATACCGTACTTGCATGGAATGTTGGTGCTGGTGTTGGCTATGCCATTAATGAGCAAATCACAGCTGACCTTGGTTATCGCTATCTATCTACCACCAATAGTAACAAAGAAGCGGCAGGTTATGACCTTAAAACCTATACCAGCGCTCATGAAGTTAGTGTTGGTGTAAGATTTAACTTCTAAAAAACTAAACACAAAACACAAATTAAACCCCACCCTTGAGTACAAGAGTGGGGTTTTTATTATTATTTTAGTTGATGCCCAAAAAGTATGCTGCACACCCTTTTTTCTGGCAATTTTATTAGAATATTTTGATAAAAAAATGTTATTATTTTAGTAGTTTTAGCTGTTTTCCAGCGTCGACTATTTTAGAAGAAACTTAAAGGCTTTCTACGTCAATCTTTCTGACATCACCCTTGGAGTCATTGACCTTTTTCTTAAATGGTAATCGCCATTCAGGGCCAAAGATGTGCTTTACAGTCCACTCGCAAATATGCAGCACAGTTCGTTTTTGCTCAATTTTTAATAAAACCCTACCAATGCCCACTTTACAAGATGGGCAGCTTACAAGCACAGGGCCAGCATAGTGTTGCAACGCTTGTTCAATATCCTTGCATTTACGCTCACGTAAAACATTATAAATATCAGGTGAAGTCATGG
>CAYJCI010000083.1:5641-8093 GCA_964368595.1 uncultured Desulfovibrionaceae bacterium | reverse complement strand
TTGTTTTTCGTGGCGTAAAATTTAAGCTTTACTTAAATTTTGTTAGCCACTTGACTAAATAGTTATGTATAAAAAAAGGCACAATATCTCATTGTGCCTTTTTTAATTCAATTACGATAAATCTATATATTTTTAATACAATATTTGCTGTTTTTTGTAGGCGGCATAAGCCTCGCGCACGGCAATATATGGGTCCACTGAAATTTCCTTGGTATCTGAATACAAATCTAGCACCGGCCCAAGGTCATTAAAACGAAGACCACCCGCAGCAACAGTTACCCCAACAGGAGTTGCAAAATAAAAAGTTGGGTCAAGAAAATAATCCGCCACAAGGCCAACAGTACCACGTACAGAACTTGGCCCAATAATTGGCCAAACAATGTATGGGCCTGTGCCAAGCCCCCAAACGCCTAAGGTTTGATCCATGTCCTCACCCAGAGGGTCAAGGGGGACAATGGTCTTCTTATCTTTTGCCACATCAATAAATCCACCAAGCCCAACAGTGGTATTTATCATAAATTTGCCAAATTCTGCACCAGCGGCCAAGGGTCTGCCTTGTAATAATGAGCTTACAAAACGTACGGGGAATAGTATGTTATGGAAAAAATTACTCAAGCCAGAACGTACAGGTTCAGGCACCACATAAGAATAACCTTGATGCAAGGGGCGTGCTACGTACAAGTAAAATATGTCATTAAAACCAAACCAAAACCTGTTCCAAGGTTCAAATGGGTCTGATATGGTTTGCGTTGGAATGCTATCATAATCATCAAGGCCATCTAAACTATCTTCAAGTTCTTGTACTATTGGTGCATTTTGAAATTGCCCCTTTTCATAGCCATGCATGGCAGCATCCACATTAATACTACTAGCAGCATAAGATGGAGCCACAAAAATGGGGCTAAAAAATAAAAGTAATAACAATGCAAAAAAGTTATAGTGCTTATTCATTTATTTTCTTCCTTAATGCGTTAGCACGTTCTTGAATGCGTGCGATTAAATCTTCAGGGCTATCCTTGGCTAAAATATCGCCAAATTGAGAGCGATAATTTTTTACAAGGCTAATGCCTTCAATTAACACATCATATACACACCATTTGCCATTTTTTATGAGCATTCTATAAAAAACTGGAACTTTTTTATTATCTTGCAAAGTTACAATACTACGAACCTCAACACGGCTTCCGCTTTTATTGCTAACTTCATCAATATATTGAATCTTTTCACCATTATAACCATCTAAACGATCAAGATAGGTACTAAAAAGTAAATCTGCAAAGGCATCACTGAAGGCTTTTTGTTGTTCTGGTGAAAAAGATTTCCAACGCTGGCCAGCAGTGCGCATGGCAAATTCAGAAAAATCAAATATGAAGTAGATTTCTTTTTCAATTTTTTTATTGATTTCTTGCCTTTTCTTTGAGTCTTTGTAATTAGGGTCTTTTATGTAATCCATAACCTTAGTCACGGAGGAGCTTAAGGCTTCGCGCGCTTGTGCCTTAGCTTTATCAACATCAGCAAAGCTTTGGCTTGCTCCCAAAACACAAAGTGTAAAAATGAATACACCACATAAAAAAGCACGCATTACACACCTCCAAAAGCGTATTTACTAATAAGGGACTCAATGTCCACGGCAGATTCTGTATCTGTAATTTCCTCACCTGATTCCAAGAAAACATCAGAACCACCGGGGGACAAATTAATATATTTATCGCCAATAAGTCCGCTGGTTTTTACTGAGGCTATGGTATCTTCTGTAAGTTTTAAGCTACTATCAAGAAATAGGGTAACGACTGCTTGAGCATGTTGCGGGTCAAGGCTTATTAATGAAACCCTACCAACCTGCACTCCAGCAACTTCAACACTTGCACCAACGCGCAGGCCAGCTGCTGAAGTAAACTTTGCCTGAAGTTCATAGCCATCAGAGCCAAAAACTTCCATACGACCAAGCTTTACAGTTAAATAAGCCGTACATAAAAGGCCAATCAGCACAAAAATCCCGACCACAATCTCTCGTTTTGTATTCATAAAATTACCCTTACCTACTAATCTTGCATCCATTTTTCAAGTGCTGCACTAACGCTTGCATCTTGAGCTTCAAAAGCCACAGCATCATCTTGCATGGGCTTGCGCCTTAAAAATGACTGTAAAAAATCATCATCAGAATTTGTCATTTCTGCAAACGTGCCTGAAAATACGGCCTTTCCTTCATTCAATACCAACACATGATCGGCAATACGCTCAAGGCTATTTAAGTCATGGCTAACCACAACCATGGTCATTTCAGGAAAATTATTCTTCATAGCTAAAAGCAGATCATCCATCTGAGCTGCTGTTATGGGGTCAAGGCCAGATGTTGGCTCATCGCAAAAAAGCAAAGGTGGCTCAACAATAATTGCCCTTGCAAGGCCTGCTCTTTTACGCATCCCACCAGAAAGCTGACCAGGATAAAGAT
>CAYJCI010000083.1:0-5541 GCA_964368595.1 uncultured Desulfovibrionaceae bacterium | reverse complement strand
ACAATATGACGCAATAATGTGGACTTTCCGCTACCAGAACAACCTAATATTACAGATATTTTACCAGCTGGCAGGCTTGCATTAATATTTTTTAATACACTATGCCCTTCATAGCCTACGCTGCAATCTTGAAATTTTATGGTGTATGACTGCATAATCTAACCTTATTACAACAAGATAGAGGTAAGCACATAGTCTGCTACCAAGATTAGCACACAAGCCATAACCACAGCCGATGTTGTGGCATTACCCACCGCCGCAGGCCCAACACTATCGCGCCTAAGGTGCGTATAATACCCTTGATGGCAACATATGGTATTAACAATAATGGCAAAAACTAAGGATTTCCAAAATCCGCCCATTACATCAGCCATAACAACATTGCTCTCAATACCATGAAAATATGCACCAGCATTAATGCCAAGCATTAATACGCCAGTTAAATATCCGCCAATTATTCCAATAACATCAAATACTGCAGTAAGAAGGGGGAAGGAAATAATCGACGCCAAAAGCCTTGGGCTAACCAAGTAGCCAATGGGTTCAATATCCATAACTTCCAAGGCATCCACTTGGTCAGAAATACGCATAACACCAATTTCTGCTGTCATGGCTGAGCCTGCGCGCCCCGTTAACATTATGGCAGTAAGTACAGGCCCAAGTTCACGAATTAATGTTAAAGATACTGCCGCTCCAAGAAGGCCAGTCGAACCAAATTTTACTAAGGTATAATAACCCTGCAAGCCCAAAACCATACCACAAAAAATACCAATTAATAAGATTAAAAATAGTGATTTTGCGCCGATAATATGGATTTGCTCACGCGTTTTATAAAATAAGTGCGACACATTAAACATATGTCGCAATGATGCAAATAAAAATAATAAAATACTACCCATACTCGCCACAAGGCTAAGCGACTCTCTGCCCAAACTGGCACAAGCATTGGTTAATATATTTTTCATTATTGAACTGCTTTTTTACCGCGTTGTAAGGGTTCACCCAATTTAATATCAACCATAAGCTTGCGTAAAGTTTGAGCTTGCTCCGCATTACCGCGCATCAGCACTAAAACTTTATAAAACTTGCCTGTTTTTTCCATCTTAGTTCTAAGACCATTTCCTTCAAGCTTTTCCCTAAGGCGGTCAACTGAGGCTTCATCTGTAAAAGTAGCAACTTGGAAAATATAATCAAAAATTTCTGGCTCGGGAGCTTTGGCAGGAACTTCTTCAACAACAGGTGCGGTAGTTGCAGGCTGTGGTGCACTTGCTTGCTCTGTTGTTTTTGCGTCAGGCACAGTGAAAACCAATTCTGGTGTTGCTTCATCCTTTAGCTCTTCGCCCTCAGCTCTTTTTTTGAGTAAGCTAGAATAATCAAGCTCCTCCTTGGGCATAACTTGGGGTTTTGTAACACTATTTTCATCTTTTACCTGCTCCTTAACCACATCTTTATTACCATCATCTGGCATAAGAGCTGCAATTTGTGGTAGATGGGTTTCCGGATTATCCCCACGGCCCACAATTACTCCCATAACAAAAGCCATGCTTATACAACCTAGCAACACCACACAAAAGGTTGTTACAGTGGAAAAGCTAAGGGTTAAGGTTAAAGCTTTCTTGGCTGGTGCTGCGTCATTTTTGCCGCCATCACCTTTACCGCCGTCTTTTTTGGTAGCTCCACCCTTCTGTGCATCGGCATTATTTTTATTATCTTGTGACATTTTTTCCTACATTGAGCTAGGCGCATCCACACCTAATAAATTTAACCCATTGACAAAAACCTGCCTAACTGACCGTAATAATGCAAGTCTCGCATTTGTTAAGGGCATATCTTCTTCTTGCACTACATGATGTTTTGCATAATAGCTATGCAAAAGCCCTGCCATTTCAGTCAAATAACTGCTAATATGATGTGCAGCTAAATTGGCTGCTGCAAATTCAACTACAGCATTAAACCTTGCAGCCATGCGCACAAGAGCTAAGTCATCAGCATGAGTTAGGCTTAATAATGTGTTAATGCTTGTAGATTTTTCTATGTTTATACCCTTTTCTTCAGCTCTGCGCAACAGGGCACAAATTCGAGCATGTGCATATTGCACATAATAAACCGGATTATCCATGCTGCGCTGTTTTACAAGCTCAAGGTCAAAATCAAGAGGGCTGTCACTTTTGCGGGATAAAAACATAAAGCGCGCTGCATCAACGCCCACTTCTTTCACCACATCAGCTAGAGTTTCAAATGTGCCTGCACGGGTGGACATACTAATATTTTGGCCATTTTTTAATAAGTTAACCAACTGTATTAGCACAACATCAAAATCTTTTTGCTCACGCCCTATGGCGGCAATGGTGGCGCGCATTCGTGGAATGTAGCCGTGATGGTCAGCCCCCCAAACATCAATTACATAGTCAAAGCCACGCTCATATTTTTCATTATGATAAGCTATGTCTGAGGCAAAATATGTTAACGCACCGCTTGATTTTTTAAGAACTCGGTCTTTATCATCGTCAAATTTTGTGGTGGCAAACCAAAGGGCACCATCTTCTTCATAGCTAAGCCCAGCTGATTTTAGCTTTTCAAAGCTTTTTTCTACAGCACCTTTTAATACAAGCGACTTTTCAGAATACCAATTTTCATGGCCTACTCTAAATTCAGCCAAATCCTGCTTAATACCATCAAGTATGCTTTGCATGGCAAATTTATAGCAAATATCCTTGGCTTCATCTTCTGGCAAATCAAGCAAATTGGCTTCTTTTGCAAGTATTTCCTTTGCAATATCAATTATATATTCACCACGGTAATATTGCTCAGGCCAATCAACTGTTAAATTTTTAAGCTCCCTTGCACGCAACCAAACAGAAAGCCCCAAGATATTCATCTGTAAGCCAACGTCATTGATGTAGTATTCTGTTTGAACATCATATCCTGCAAAGCGTAAAATCCTTGCCAAGCTATCACCAACAGCAGCACCACGACCATGCCCAATATGCAATGGCCCTGTGGGATTAGCTGAAACAAACTCTACTTGAGTTTTCATGCCTTGCCCAAGGTCGCTCTTGCCGTAATTTTCGCCCTGCTCTTCCATTTCTATAATAGTTTTATGCCAAACTTCATTATGCAAGGTTATGTTCAAAAATCCAGGCCCAGCAATGCTTACATCTGCTATGAAGGGTAATGATTTTATGGGATTGAGTAAATTTTCAGCCAAGGCACGCGGGGCAAGTTTTGCCTCCTTAGCAAGCACCATGGCCACATTTATGGCAAAATCTCCACCATGTTTTGCATCACGCGGTGGCTCGATAACTACCTTCTCTGTCCAAGGTAGGCCCATATCCTCAACTATTTTTTGCAAGGCTTTGCGTATTTCAATTATCTTCATAAGCTTTTATATTAATTTAAGTCCAAGAATTTATTTGCTCAAGATTGAGCACAGCTTCACTATTAACGCTTTCATCAGTTATGGGAGCAAGGCAAGGAGCAGCCATTTTTGAAAGAACGGCCTTGGGGCCAACTTCCACAAAGCGGCGCATACCATCTTGCCACATGCTTTGCATGGTAGTTATCCATTGCACTGAGGATGTCATTTGTTCCACCATGCATTTGCATAAACTATCAGCATCATTAACAGCCTTTCCATGTACATTACAATAAACTGCAAAGCGTGGCTTATTCCAATTGGCCTTTTTTAAGCTTGGAGCAAGCTCAGCTGAGGCCTCTTGCATCATGGGGCTATGGAAAGCACCACTAACTTTAAGGGAAATTCCGCGGCCCTTTTGCTCTTTTACCAAGCCAAGCATGCATTCAACTGCTGCTTTATGCCCGCTAACTACCAATTGAGCAGGAGTGTTGTAATTGGCAATACGCAAAAATTCACCACTTTCAGCCGCACTTTTTTCTACCAAACTCTCAACAGTTGCTAAATCAAGCTTTACAATGGCTGCCATCGCTCCAAGGCCATGAGGGTCAGCCTCAGCCATAAGGCGGCCTCGCAAACTAACAAGCTCAATCACACTTTCAAAGCTCAAAGCACCACTAGCAGCAAGGCAGGCATACTCACCAAGGCTATGCCCAGCTGTACCTTGCGGATTGCAACGGCTAGCCATAGCTTGCCACAATGTTAAATTTACAACAGTTAAGGCAGGTTGTAAGGCTTTGGTATCTGCCATGGCGACTTCATCGCCATCCCAATATATTTCACGCAAAGGCAGATTGCTTATGCTTTCAGCCTTTTTCCATAATTGCATAGCATCATTAGATTTTTCTGCAAGTTCTCGCCCCATGCCAAGCTCTTGCGAGCCTTGACCGGGAAAAAGTAATGCCACTGACGTTGACATAAGTACACTCCATCCATAAAATTTATCCCCGCAAAGTATACAAATATTTGAAAGCTTGCAAGTAATGAATGATGCGAGTATTGTATTTTTAAGGAAAAATTATGCCACCAAAAGTTATAAAAATCAGCGAAGAAGCCCTAACATCCCATTGCGCTAAGCTTAATGTGGATGTTCCAAAACATATTTTACCAGAGCTTTGTACATATTTAGAACTACTTATGAACTGGAACAAGGCTATGAACCTTGTTGGTGCAAAGACTTGGCAAGAATGCTTAGAAAAATTGCTTGTGGATTCATTCCACGTGGCAATTTTTTTACAAAAGTTAAATATGACCAACAATCCAACCTCATGGGACTTGGGAGCAGGCGCAGGATTACCAGGTGTTGTGCTACGAATGCTTTGGAATGACGGGCCATATTATATGGTTGAAGCTAGGGAAAAGCGTTCACTTTTCTTACAAACTGTACTCACAAGAATAAAGCTTAAAAACACACATGTTTTTCATGGTAGAGCTGAAAATTTTTTTGAACAAGCAAAACAAAACAAAGCAGATATTATCATAAGCCGAGCATTTATGCCTTGGAAAGATGTATTAAACCTTGTAGATGAGCACATAAATCCAAAGGCGCATGTAATATTTTTAGGTCTTGATGGTGCCCCAATCAAGGAGCTTGAAAATATGAATTGGCAAATCGTAGCTGAACAAAACTATGAAGTTGCAAATAGCACGCGCACCATTTGGGCTGTCTGTAAAAAATAAATTACTTTTATAAAATTAAGATAAATACAGTCACATCATTATAATTATTGAATTTCATTTTGACATTACACATGATTTCATGTAATGGAAATGGCTTAAAATTGTAGCATACCTCCACATAAATTATCAAAAATAAGGTCACCCTATGCTTTATAATATTATTAGGCAGATAGTTTTGTTTAGCGTAATTTACTTATGCGTTACTCACACAGCATTGGCTAACAGTCTTGATTATGATGAGCTCATAAAAAAGGCCGAGCAACGACGCATTGATATTGCTAATATCATGGAAGAAAGCACGATCTTTATACTTTGCTTTAATGATAATGACGATGATATAAGCTTTGGCTCTGGTTTTGTAGTGGCCCCTGGCTATGTCTTAACCAATGCACACGTAACCAAAGGCTATGATCACATCCAAGTATCAGGAAGCAGCTTTCCTTTAA
>CAYJCI010000082.1:0-8096 GCA_964368595.1 uncultured Desulfovibrionaceae bacterium | reverse complement strand
TGTGTGTTAAAATTAATTAATTGAAAAAGCCTTTAACTTAAAAGTCTTGGAGAATTCGTTGACGAAATATTTTATATGAGCTATAATTGAACCATGAAAGAATATCTACAGAGTTTTCAAGAGTATATGTCGGAAAATGGCTTGAAGAACACCGCTCAACGTACTTTAATTGTTGAAGTGTTTATGACAGCTAAGGGGCATCTTTCTGTGGAGCAGATGTATGACGCTGTACGCAAAATTGACCCATCAGTGGGGCAAGCTACAGTCTATCGCTCTATGAAATTACTTTGTGATGCAGGGCTAGCTCATGAAGTTCAATTTGGCGATGGAATTACTCGCTATGAACCACAAAATAAGGAACACCATGATCACCTTATTTGCGAAAAATGTGGTAAGACCATAGAAATTATGAATAAAAAGATTGAAAAACTGCAAGAAAGCATAGCGGAAAAGCATGGATTTGTTCCGACAAACCACGTGCTCTGCCTTTATGGTATTTGTAGTGACTGCCAAAAAAAAGCCAAACCCAAGCTCAAATAATTGATATACAGTAATCAAAAAGCCCTGCAACTTAACACTGCAGGGCTTTTTTTATAATGAGTTTATTTCGATAAATAAGTTTAGTTTAAGCTAAGCTTGGCCAAGCAGTTTTAGGTAAAGCTTGTTCAAGCAAGTGACCAACATTAAATATTAATTCTTCACTAAAAGCTGAACCCAAGATTTGCATACCTACAGGTAAATTACTTTCACTGCCCATGCCCACTGGCAGGGCAAGCCCTGGTAAGCCAGCCAAGTTAAGTGAAAGGGTATATACATCCATAAGATACATTTGCAAGGGGTCTTTGTTTAAGGAGCCAAGCTCCCAAGCTGTCACTGGTGAAACTGGTCCGCATATCACATCACACTGTTGCAAGGCTTTTTGATAGTCTTCACGGATTAAGCGACGAACTTGTGCGGCTTTGCGAAAATATGCATCATAATAGCCGGAAGATAGGACGTATGTGCCTAACATAATACGTCTTTGCACTTCTTGGCCAAAGCCTTCGCTACGTGAACGTATGTATAATTCTTCTAAATTACTAATGTTTTCTGCGCGGTATCCATACCTAACCCCATCAAAACGAGCAAGGTTCGAGCTAGCCTCTGCCATGGCTACTATATAATATGTTGCAATGGCGGCTTTAGTGTGCGGTAGCTCAATATGCACAAGCTCAGCACCAAGCTTTTGCATGGTTTCAAGGGCAGATTTACAAGATTTTTCTACTTCAGGTGCAAGGCCTTCCGCAAAAAATTCTTTAGGGACGCCAATTTTTAAACCTTGCAAATCTTTACGAAGGTTTAAGGCGTCACTATACGCAGTGGGGGATAGTGCTAAAGGTGCAGAGGTACTATCACGTTGATCGTGCCCTGCCATATTTTCAAGCACCAAGGCACAATCTTCCACAGAGCGAGCAAATGGGCCAATTTGATCAAGGGATGAGCCGTAAGCTATAAGCCCATAACGTGAAACTCTCCCATAGGTTGGCTTCATGCCAACACAACCGCAAAGTGAGGCTGGTTGACGTATGGAACCGCCAGTATCAGAGCCAAGAGAGGCAAAGCATTGTTTAGCAACTACCGAGGCAGCAGATCCACCACTAGAACCGCCAGGCACTCGTTTAGTATCCCAAGGGTTGAGCGTTGGGTGGTAGGCTGAGTTTTCAGTGCTTGAGCCCATGGCAAATTCATCAAGATTGGTTTTGCCAAAAATAATAGCCCCTGCTGCGCGTAATTTTTCAATGACGTGGGCATCATAAAATGGCACATAATTTTGCAAAATTTTTGAGCCAGCAGTGGTGGTAAGGCCCTTTGTACAAATGGCGTCTTTGATGCTTATGGGCACACCCCAAAGCGGCATGTCTTTTTTGGGGCCTGCTTTATCAAGCTCACGGGCTTGTTCAAGGGCATTTTCAGCATCAAGGCTAATAAAGGATTTTACTTGCTCAGTGGCATGTGAACGCTCAATGCAAGATTGAACCACAGCCTCTGCCTTGAGCTCGCCGTTGGCTAGGGCTTTGCGTACTTCTGATAAACTTAAGTCATATATACTCATATTTTACACCTATACTATGCGAGGTACAACGAAGTATTGTTCATCTTCTTTGGGTGAATTTGAAAGCACATCTTTGCGCTCAGCCTTATTGTGGGCCACATCCTCACGCAAGGATGCATCAAAGGTCACAGGGCTATAAAGTGGCTCAATATTTTGAGTGTCTATGGGTGATAATGTGTCCATATAACTTAAAATATCAGCAAATTGCGTTGCAAAAAGCTTTGTGGTTTCTTCTGTAATTTCAAGCTTAGCAAGGCTTGCCATGTGTTGCACGTCTTCAATGCTAATGTTTTTATCTGACATAGTGTTTCTCTTTTATTCTGGTGTGCTAAGAGTTGCGGCTTGTTTTCTTTTATTAAAATCATTAATGGCCTGCAAGCGAATTTGGTTAAACAAAACAGCATCAGCAGGGGTTATACCAGCAGGAGTTAAGGTAAAGAGGAACAGCTTTTGGCTTGCTTTACCGTATGTATCATAGCTTATGGGGGCCATGCTCCAATTCATATTTTGCGCAACTTGTAATTTATTGTTTACATCTGCGGTGGCAGCCACAGATTGTATACCTAGGCCTGCGCCAAAGCGAACAAAGTCATAACCAAGACCAGTCCAAAAATCCACATTGCTAACAGGGGCAAGGGCTGGTGGCTTGTTGCCAGGATTCCATGCACCTGGGAAAACGGCCAATTTGTAATTTGCTGTATTGGCTGTTGTAGTTCCACTCATGAGGCTTTGCTCCCAAAGGGAGGTGCCAAGCAGCACTTGCTTATCATCGCCATTATAGAGGAAGGCCGCTGTAATCATATCCATGCTCTTCCATGAATCAGGCAGGAAAACTGCCTCAAAAGTAGCTGTGGATAGTGGCACATTGTTAACATCATCCGGCCTTAATAAAGTTTCAGACGCTTTAGTCCATTGTGCAACATTACTTGGGTCATAACTTACAGCTTGAATGCTTGCGCCCATGGATTTAACGGCATTGTCAAAAATAGTATTCATGCGTGTGCCGTATTGGTCGTTGGGGTAAAATGAGCCATAGGATATGATGCCAAGCTCTCTTGTAAATGAGAGTAGGCTATTAATTTGATCTTGTGGGCTTGGGAAAAATCTCCAAGCAATGTTGCCTTCGTCTTGATTTTCAAGCACGGGCAAAAAGGTGAAGAAATTTCTACTAGCTGTTAATTGGGCTTGTTTTGCTGCCCTGAAGTTTGTTGCTTGTAAGGGGCCACCAACCACTGCGCATTGTGGTGGTAAGGCTTGTAGTTGGGCAATCCAATTATCTTGTGTTGTATCAATATGTTGTATTTGTACGTCAATGCCTTGTGCTGCTAGCTCATTTTTTGCTATGTCAGCACCAGCACGTATTTTATAAGAAATTGATACTATATTTCCACTGTTTGGCAATGCAAGAGCAATGCAGGCTGATTGCATGACAGGTGCCTCGCCTGTGCTTGTGCTTTGTGTTGTGGGCGCAATTGCGGCAACCTTACCAGCAAGAATTTTTGAAGGCAGGCTTTGGTCAGCATATATAGTAAGGTTTTTTAAGCGCTCTTCAATGGCTGCGCTTACAGGCATACTACGGCGCATACTTTCTAGTAATATAATATTTGCAGGGTATTCAAACTCTGGATCAGTAGCAACGCTACTACTTAAACTTGCAAGGTTAACGCCAGTGGTGTAGCGCAATTCTTCAGCGGTAAAGTTTTCTATTTTTTGCTTTTGTTCAGGCTCTTTTGAGTCATAATAAGATGCAATGCTAGGTAGGGCAATTAGGCTCATTTCTGGCGACCATATGCGCCCCATGAGTATTATGCCAGCCTGGGCACGAGCTCCAGAGGCGCGGTTTTCATTATCCCAAGCGCGTTCAGCTCTTTTCACTGTGAGGCTTGGTGAAAGTAAGCGCACGCTGGAAAGCCATGTGTCTTGCCAAACTTGTGTACTGTCAACACCGGGCACAACAATAGCCCATTGGTCAAGAGCATCCAAAGCACTGTTTGGGCGTCCGTTTAGAGCCGCAGCTAAGGCAAAACGCTCCCAAGATTCAGTTTGCTCAGCTTCTGGTAGTGAAAGTTTTGTGGCTTTGCCATAGAGGTTTTCAGCTAATTGCATATTGTGGCTATCCCAAGCGTCACGCGCCTCTGCCACTAGTGGGTCTGAGGCTGGAGGTAAGGACGAGCCACCAAAGCCAAGGTTCATGCCGCTTATGCATGCACTACAAGCAAGGCAGCAAATAAGCACTAAGGCTAGTTGGAATTTAATATGTAATTTGTTTGGGGAATAATTCATGGCAGCACCTCAATGTTAGGTATTTCACCTTTTAAGGATATATATAGCAAACCCCTACAAAGTGCAGGGGTTTATAGTTTCAAATTTAATCCAAGCCCATGGCCTTGGCTGCCTTTTTGGCGGCAGTTTTAATCTTGCCAAGAGGTGAGTCTTCTGGTTCATGCTGTTCAAATTCTCGCAAGAGCTCTTCTTGCTTTTCGCTAATGCGCGTGGGGATGACCACCACCACTTCAACCAGCAAATCACCATGATAATTTTGCCCCACATAGGGCATACCTTCGCCTTTTATGCGAAGCACAGTCCCGCTTTGAATACCTTTTGGTATGTCTAGGGTAACTGTTCCATCAAGTGATGGTACGTCAACTCTATAGCCAAGTATGGCCTGCACTATGGAAATTTCTTGCGTATATAATAAATCTTGGCCTTGGCGCTTGAAGGTCTTATCCCTAGCAACGCTAATGACAACATACAAATCGCCAGGAGGGCCGCCATTTAGGCCCATTTCACCCTCACCACGCACACGTAGGCGAGTGCCTGTGTCAACACCAGCTGGTATGCGTACTGCAAGCTCGCGAGTTTCGGCAATAACACCTTGCCCCTTACAGCGGGCACAAGGGTTTTTGATTATTTGGCCTTCGCCACGGCAAACTGGGCAAGGTGTAGAAAGTTGAAAAAACCCTTGTGAGCGACGAACCTGACCACTACCACCACAATGCTGGCAGCGTTCAGGGCTACTGCCTGCTGCTGCACCTGAACCATCACAATCAGGGCAAAGCACGCGTTTGGGTATTTTGAGGGTGATTTCATCACCATTGGCGGCTTGGGCAAAGGTGACATTTAAATTATAACGTAGGTCAGCGCCAACCATGGGGCGATTGGCCCCACCAGAGGCAAAACCGAATAAATCGCCAAAAATATCGCTGAAATGTGCAAAAACATCTTCAGTGCTGCCAAACCCGCCGCCACCATGCAAGCCAGCATGGCCAAAGCGATTGTAACGTTCACGTCTTTCTGGGTCACGTAAAACATCGTAAGCTTCGGCGGCTTCTTTGAATTTTTGTTCCGCTTCAGGATTATCTGGATTACGGTCGGGGTGATATTTCATGGCAAGGCTACGGTATGATTTTTTGATTTCATCATCCGAGGCTGTTTTTGCCACCCCTAAAACTTCGTAATAATCTCGCTGACTCATATTATTTATTAAAATTAAAAATTATTCAGGGCTTTGTTCAGCTGCTTGCTCAGCATTTGCTTCAACTTCAGCTAAATATTCTGGATTGTAATAGCCCATATCTTCAGGTAAAATTTTACCTGCGGCAATTTCACGAAGGGCTGTAACAACTTCTTTGTTACGAGTGCTTACAAGGCCTTCATAGCCTTCGCGGTATTGATATACACGTTTAATGGCCATTTGTACCAATAAAAAACGATTATCTACACGTTCTTGACAATCTTCAACGGTAATACGCGCCATAAAAAACTCCATATTTAATGTTAAAATGTAGCGCTTTTTTTTGCCTTGTCCATAGTGACGGCATTATAAAGTTACATTTAAGAATAAACACATTATTTCACGCAATTAGGATTTTGAAACATTATCCCTTTGCGTATGTGAGGCGAGTATGCTATAGAGCACCGATTGCTTTGTCAAGAAATTAGTTTAATTTTAATGTTGTTTAGTAAGCGTAATTGCAATTTGGCAATTTATGCCCTTGATGTGTGAGGATGGGTAAAGTTTTTGAAGGAAATTTGCCTGTCTTGTTCACTCTATGGCGTGCTAACGCACGTTACTCCGAGGCTTAGAGAAGTTAAGTACTTCCCTCATTCCCAAGGGGAATGAGGAATTAAAGTTTTTGAAGGGGGTTTGGGGGAAACCTTTCTTCAGAAAAGTTTCCCCCAAGAAAAATGAAAAAAAATAAAAGAACATTTGCTCAGCAAGTATGCGTAAAAGCCGCAGGAAAGGCCATGCAGCAAGCAAATATGCTTGTACCGCATGCTCGTATTGGTGTCGCTGTATCTGGTGGGATGGATAGTTTTGTGCTTTTAAAGTCTTTAAGCATACGTAAAGGTATTGTTCCATTTCCATTTGAAATCATGGCACTACATATAAATCCTGGCTTTGATGCCAAGAGTCATGCTGCGCTTATTCCATGGCTTGAGCAGCATGGCATCTCCTCGCATATTGAAGTGACGGACCATGGCCCACATGCACACTCGGAAGAAAATAAACGCAATTCCCCATGCTTTCGTTGTGCATGGTTAAGGCGTAAACGTCTTTTTGAATTATGTGCTAAATACAAGCTTAGCCATTTGGCTTTTGGGCATAATGCTGATGATTTAGTGCATACATTCTTTATGAACTTATGCCAAAATGGGCGAGTTGATGGCATGAGCATGAACGAATCATTTTTTAATGGGACTTTGCAGGTAATCCGCCCCTTGCTCTTGGTTGAAAAAAAGGACATTCGCCGTGCGGCAAAGCAGTGGGAATTGCCCATTTGGAGTAACCCCTGCCCTTCAGCTGGTAGCACTAAGCGAGCACACATGGAAGAAACGCTTGAGCATTTGTATGCAAGCTATAAGGATGCAAGGCGATGTATTTTTAACGGTTTAAGCCGCTGGCAGTTGCAAAAAAACTCTGGTGATTTGCAGTAGTTAAGGATATACGAAGGCATGAACTTTTTAACAAAAGCACAACATATGGGCCTTGCGGCCTTGATTATGGCGGTTAGTATTATGCTTTCGCGCGTTATGGGGCTTGTGCGAGATAAAGTTATTTCATGGCAATTTGGGGCCACCTCTGAGGCTGATCTATATTTTACAGCATTTGTTGTGCCTGATTTTATAAATTATTTGCTTGCTGGCGGCTATGTTTCCATAACGCTTATTCCATTGCTTTCTAAATGTTTTGAAGATGATAGCAATGATGCTTGGCAATTTTTCTCCACTGTTTTTTGTTGGGCTGTTGCGGCTGTGAGCTTGCTAACTCTTATTGCTTTTATATTTGCTGAGCCCCTTGCAAAGTTGGTTGCTCCTGGCTTTGACGCCCTGCAGCTTGAGCGTTTAACCTTTTTCTTGCGTATTATTTTGCCAGCACAAATATTTTTTGTGAGTGGTGCTTGTTTTTCTGCCTTATTATATTTGCGTAAGCAATTCTTTGTGCCTGCCTTAACTCCGCTAATATATAATGGTTTTATTATTCTAATGGGTGTTGCCATGCCTATGCTAAATATAGCATCTGGCATGGAGGGCTTTTGTTATGGCGTAACCATTGGTGCTGGGCTTGGGGCTTGGCTTTTGCCAGCCATGGCGGCAAGGAAACATGGGCTGCATATTAATTTTTCTTGGCGGCATAGATATATGAAACGCTTTTTGCTCATTGCCCTACCGCTCATGCTTGGGCAGTCGGTTGTTATGTTAAATGAGCAATTTTTACGCGTGTTTGGCTCGCTTGCAGGTGAGGGTGTAGTTAGCCTTTTGAGCTATGCTAGGCGTATTTCGCAAGTGCCTGTAGGTATGATTGGGGCAGCAATTGCCGTGGCTTCGTATCCATTTTTGGCAAGCCTTGCTGCAAAAAAAGATTTTGCCACCTTTAATCAAACTTTGCGCACAGCCATGACTTCAAGCATTGCCATATTATTACCCATGAGTGCTTGGATGATTGCAGCAGCTTTGCCTACCATGGGCTTTATTTTTGAGGGCGGGGACTTTTCTAGAGCGG
>CAYJCI010000081.1:1855-8113 GCA_964368595.1 uncultured Desulfovibrionaceae bacterium | reverse complement strand
GTGCTAAAACGATTACCAAGCATGCGCATATCAGTGCGAATATCATCGCTACTAAGTTTCTGGCGCAGTCCAAGGCCTGCTAATAAAGCAACACCGCTGTCATTTTGCAAAGCCCACTCTTTACGCCAATTCAATGCAACATTAGCATAAAAAGCAGAATAATGCGAATCATCATAGCTTAAATCGTATGTACCAATTGGAACGCCTGCCCCAGTCCATTTAACGTCATATGCTGCTGTATGTGTGTTTAAATAGCTAAGGCCAATTTCTGGTGTTAGGCTATGACCATCTGCAAACTTAAAGACATAGCCAGTGTTTAGGGCAAGGTATAGAGCTTCACTATTATAGGTGCTATCAGCAAAAAGTCCTGTGGCTGTGTTTATACTGTAATTATTGTCAGTTTGAGTTATGGCACCAGTCAATTGCCCACGCAAATACCATTCAGGCGTAAAATTATAAGTGGCGTGTAGTCCAAGGGCAAAGGAAGTGGATTTGGCACTCATATTCAGTATTTCTGCTGAATAATGGGCGGAATTAAAATCTAAATGTCCACCAAATGAAAAGTCATCATTCACACGGTAGCTTGCTCCACCAGTAATGCCAATGCTTGTACCATCAAAATCATATTTGCTATTATCTGTGAAGTTTACATATGGATTGAAAAAAACAATCCATTTATTTTTTGAACTTTCAGAACCTGCGGCAATGCCAGAATTACCTGCCGTAGCAGTTAGGTTTGCGTAAATATCTTCATATGTTGCCTGTAGTAATTCGCCTGCAATATTACTCATTTGACTATGCGCCAAATTAATATGTTGCATGGCGGTTGCAGAGCCTGGGGTTGTGCTATCGTCCACATTACTATCAATACGTACAGTTGCAGTTAATGGATTATTACCATTGGTAAGTGTTGCAGTTAAAAATGGAACTTCAGTAATAGCTTCGGCAATACTGCCTGTGACGGTGGCTGCAGTTGGTGTAGAAATGTCCCCTGCATTGTCTGTGATTGCTATCATTTCAATAACATTAAATGTTTTACCAAGTTCCACACCTTGGCTTGTGCTTTGGGGGCGTACAATTAGCTTTGTGTTGGCAAAATTAATTTGTCCACCGGTAGCATCATTTAAGCCAAAAACCGTATCGGCATTTTTGCCGCCTGCTTGTGCAGACCAGTCACGTAAAGTTGTAGCCCAAGTGCCAACGCTATAACTGGTTTCGCCAAATGCTTCAAAGGCATGTGAGTATGATGCGCTTGTGCTTGTTGCCTTGGTGTTAATTATACCTGTGTTGTTAAGCAAGCTTCCGCTACCATAGCTTACATACAGGCCATATGCCTTTGCTTCCTTATTACCAAGAGATGTGGCTTCAGCGGTAATGACACCACTATTACTAAGATTGCTCTTAGCAGAGCCATTGGCGTACAGTCCGTAAGCTTCAGAATCATCACTTGCAGTGGAAGTGGCAGCGGCGTAAATTGTACCACTATTAATAAGAGTGTGACCGCCAGTCACTGCTTGCGCAAAAATACCTGTAGCCTCGCCATCTTCTCCGTAGCTTGTGAGTTTAATGTTGCCTGTATTGTTAAGAGTGTGGTTGCCTACACCTAGGGCATATAGGCCAAAAGAGTCAGCATCGCCAGTGGGTGGATTAAAATTTATTGTGATATTACCGCTATTTGTGAAGTTAAAATCTATATTTCCATCGCCATGCATGCCATAGCGCTCCTCACCACCACTACCAGACAATCCACCAATAATATCTCCATAGTTTATGAGTAATGGGTCAAGAGTGGTTGCTTGCATGTATGTGATAGTTTTACCTTGTGCATTGGTGGCAGCATGAATAAGACTGGGGACAAATTGCATACTACATAAAGATAAAGTAAAAAATAATATTAATACACGTAGTGATGTTTTCATAAGTCCTCCTACTAACAAGTCTTAAATACTAAAGGGTTTGTGTTGACTCTTCTTGAATCATGCGGGTTAAGGTGCGTACATTACGCAGACCCACAACTTGCCAATTGCCCTCACTTGCCCTAAGCCATGCCTCCACAGGGTAGAGCCTGCCATTATCATGGTCTTTTACTACAAAGGTAACATATACAGCGCCACTTTCTGGAATAGCCTCGCCTATACGAGTGATTTCTTTGCGACCCATGGATGCATTGGCTAAAAATGGTGCGAGAATTCCGCCTGGGGGTGTGGTTTCAACATTTTTTCCTGCATAGGCGCCAGAGCGCACTCCATAACGTATAAACTCGCCAACTTCTGTAATTAAATTAGAGCGTAGGGCATTATGAGCTTCAGTACTTAATTTGGCGGCAGATAAAATCATGGCAAGCATTGGGGGTATGGTTTGTTGGCCTTCTTTGTCTGCATCTTCCATTATAATATCAATGCATTGCCCAACTAAACTTTCCATATCAATGGATGCATCAAACAACTCTTGGTTGGCTGTGTTTAAGGCAGTTTGTATATCTTGGATGGTTTTGATTGGTGTTGTGCCAGCATGGGAATTGGCAGGTAAGAACAAGGAAATAAATAATAAAAATAATGCAAAGTTTTTCATAATTACCTTTATGAATTTGAGGTTGTAAGTTCTTTTGGAATTGTGCCTTTAAGGGCAAGGGGCAAACCACAACTAACAAAAATTACTGTTTTGCAAGCCTTGGCTATACGTTGGTTAATAAGGCCATGTAAATCACGGTATCTACGAGCAAGCTCAGACATGGGGACCATACCTTGCCCAAGCTCAGAGCTAACAATGGCTATGGGGTTTTTAAGGTTTTCAATCCAAATGGCTAATTGCTCGGTTTTTTGTAAAATTTCATCATCGTTATGGCCTTGGGCCATGAGGTTGTTTAACCACATGGTTAGGCAATCCATGAGAATTATTTGCTCACTAGCATGGCCGATTTGCTTTGGTTCAAAGCATGGTGCTTCAAGGCATTGCCAAGATTCACCACGGCTTGCTTTGTGTTTTGTAATGCGTAATTTTGTTTCCTCATCACTTGCTTTTGCTGTGGCAATGAAAAGTTGCACTGGATTATGGGCAATATTTTTATGGTTATTGGCTCTTTGAATGTTTTCCGCCAGATTATTTACCCACAATTCGGCTAAATTACTTTTGCCGCTACGTGTTCCGCCAACAAATAAAATGGAATTCATAAATTAATTGTTGGTGGCAGTATTTAAGCGCGATGCTAAATCATTCAAAAGATTTGCCACTGTGGGTATGGTTTCAAGCGCGCCGTTTTGCTCCACTTGTCTCCTTTCAAACCACTCTGCAATAAATATAATAGTATCAGCATCAACACCGCGTGCAGCAGGGGCCTTACTTTGAATAGTGCTCACAAGGCCAAGGCTTGCCTGTTTGCGTTTCGCCAATACATCTTGATAGGTAAGATTTAGTCTATCAATGCGTGCTTGTGCATCATCTTGCCCTGCTTGGTTTTGGGCTTCACGAGCCATATCGAGGTCAAAAACCGCATTGGTAATTTGCGAATGTATGTTTACAGATTCTTGACCCAAATCTTCAGCTTGTTGTACTTGCTCTAAGAAGTTTGGAGTGGCGGCAATGCCCTGTAACACTGCGCTTAGTAATTGGAATTGTTTAGCATATTGTTTGTACATGTCGGCAGTGTGTTGTGGGCTTAAAGGGCTGCCTTTAGTTGGAAATTCTGCAGCATCGCCAAGGGCCGCTACAAAACGATCAGCATAAAGATTATAAAGTGCTGTTAACATGGGTGTATTAAATGCATAGCGTAACAAGGCCGCCCTTGCACTCAGTACATCACCCTGACCAGCAGGCATAAGCCCACGCATGGTTTGCCCATAGCGATAGTTGGTAGCTGCAATGCTAAATCTTAGGCCGCGCCCTGGCTTGTAGCGGGAAACCATCCATTGTGCAGCATCGTCAATAAATGTCATGGGTACCATGCTATCTTCTTCCACAGTGGGGGCAACTGTGCCCGCAGGTTCATTGGCTGCAAAGCCAGACACTACTGGAGAATTTTCATCCTCTTGTTGTGTTTGTTCTGTGCTTGGTGTGGTGCTTGCGATTATATTATTAGTTGCAGGCGGGGTTTGAGCAATGGGCGGTGGAGGGGGGTCCATATAGGTTGCAACTTTTTCTAAAGCTGTATCTTTAATTACATTGTCCACATTTTCAATAACTTTTTCAGCTAGCTCTTGTTTGGTTTCTTCATCCCTTGAGAGCCAATATAGCGCGGCGGCAGTAATTAATACGGCTAATAAAGTTAGCACTGTTAGTTTAACAGCATTACCGCGTTTCCCTGATGGTTTTGGAAGTTCTTCCACATCTGTTTTGTTAAAATCTGTCATGACTTCAAGCCCTTTGATGAATATTTTTATTATAAATTATTGTTAGTTGAAAAATTACCTTTGTGACATATTTTTTATAATATAAATGTATAATGTTGGAAAGTGATTTTTAGCAATGCTTGGTCAGCGGTATTTTTGTATGATGCAGTTCTTGCTATATAAAAAAACATAGTAAAACAGTATTTGACCTTATTGCAATAATAAGTTAGCAAGGGTTTCAGTAAATTAAATTTTACAGAATAATTGAGGTTTTTAGACAATATTGAATGAGTTAATGGTTTGATATTGTTTGAAATATGCACATGTTGACGCTTGAGGGCGTGATTGTGTTAAAAATGGAGGAAGTATGTCAAACTCAATGTATTTTATTTTGGCTGTAGCTGGGCTTGTAGTCGGCTACATTGTTTACGGAGCATTTGTAGATAAAGTTTTTGGCCCAGATCCAAACAGGCCAACTCCTGCTACAACTAAGGCTGACGGCGTTGACTTTGTGCCCATGAGCACAGGCAAAATTTGGCTTGTCCAGCTATTAAATATTGCTGGTATTGGCCCAATTTTTGGCCCAATTCTTGGTGCCCTTTATGGCCCAGCAGCACTTTTATGGATTGTACTTGGCTCTATTTTTGCTGGTGCTGTGCATGACTACATGGCTGGTATGATGTCCATCCGCTTTGGTGGTAACAACGTGCCAAATATTGTTGGTTACACTCTAGGTAACGGTTTTAAACAATTACTACGCTTCTTTGCTGTGCTTTTACTCTTGCTCGTAGGCGTTGTATTTGTAACTGCTCCTGCTAAGATGCTTGCTAACCTTACCACCGAATATATGGGCTTTTATACATGGGTAGTAATTATTTTTGCTTATTACTTCCTTGCAACTATCCTGCCTATTGATAAAATTATCGGTCGTTTATACCCACTATTTGGCGCAGTGCTAATTATCATGGCAGTTGGCGTAACTACCATGTTGTTCCTTGATGGTTATGACTTCTATCCTGCCGCTGAGTGGACAAACCAACATCCTAAAGATTTACCACTATGGCCTCTTATGTTCATCACCATTGCTTGTGGTGCTATTAGTGGTTTCCATGCGACTCAGTCCCCACTTATGGCCCGTTGCCTTGAAAATGAAAAATTAGGTAAGCCAGTATTCTACGGTAGTATGATAGCTGAAGGTTTTATCGGTCTTGTATGGGCAACTGTTGGTATGACTTTCTACCAAACTCCAGAACTTCTTCAAGAAGCGCTTGGTGCTGGTGGCCCAGGTAAGGTTGTTGCTGATGCGTCATATGCTTTAATGGGCGGTGTTGGTGGCTTGCTTGCCATTATCGGTGTTATTATTCTGCCTATTACTTCTGGTGATACAGCTTTCCGTGCTGCACGTCTTACCATCGCGGAAATCGTTGGCTTTTCACAAAAAGAAGTTGTTAAGCGCTTGACTGTTGCTGTTCCACTATTCCTAGTAGGTGCAGTGCTAACTCAAATAGACTTCAATATTATTTGGAGATACTTCGGTTGGGCTAACCAAACCCTTGCTGCTTTAGTTCTTTGGTCTGGTGCAGCTTATTTATATCGTAATGGTCGCTTCCACTGGATTGCATCACTACCTGCAACAATTATGACAGCCGCAACAATTAGTTACATTTGCTTTATGAAAGGCTTAGGCTTTGGCATGCCGATTGGCACATCCAACATGATTGGTGTTGGTGTAGCTCTTGCCTCCTTAGTGCTATTTATAGTTAAGGCTAAGACTGTTAAAGTTGATGAATATAAAGAAGATTAATTCTCTTTATGCATAGAAGATAAATGAAAAGCCTACCGAGTAATCGGTAGGCTTTTTTATTAAATTTTTGTATCTTTTATGGTTTAAGATAGGTTTTCAGCGTACCATTTGCCAGCAAGCTCAAGCCCT
>CAYJCI010000081.1:0-1755 GCA_964368595.1 uncultured Desulfovibrionaceae bacterium | reverse complement strand
TTTTATGGTTTAAGATAGGTTTTCAGCGTACCATTTGCCAGCAAGCTCAAGCCCTTCTTTTACACCGTATTTTGGGTCGTAGCCGAGTAAGGTTTTTGAGCGTGAAATATCTGCTAAGGAATGGCGAACATCACCTGCTCTAAAATCACGATATACAGGGGCCTTATCTACCAAATCTTGCTTGTGAGTCTTAACTTCTGCTTTAATAAGCTCAAATAGCTCATTTAATGTTGTGCGCTCGCCAAAGGCCACATTGTAAACTTTATTGCAAGCCTCACCAGTGGCAAGGGCGGCTAATATGTTTATTTGCACTACGTTATCAATGTAGCAAAAATCGCGGCTGGTTTCGCCATCGCCATTAATGCTCACATCACCACTACGTAAGAGGGCAGAAAACCATTGAGGAATAACAGCCGCATATGCCCCCTCAGGGTCTTGGCGGCGCCCAAATACATTAAAATAGCGCAAGCCTACAGTATTAAGTTCATAGCATCTATTAAACACGCTTGCATAAAGCTCATTTACATATTTTGTTACAGCATAGGGTGAAAGTGGGTTGCCTATGACATCTTCAACCTTAGGAAGGGTTGGGGAGTCCCCATAGGTGGAGGATGATGCTGCATAAACAAAGCTTTGCACCTTAGCATCTTTTGATGCCACAAGCATATTTAAAAAACCATTAATATTACATGAGTTTGTTAGTATTGGGTCAATAATTGAGCGGGGCACAGAACCAAGGGCCGCTTGGTGTAAAACATGTTGCACGCCCTCACATGCCTTTTGGCAGGTGGATAAATCGCGCATATCGCCTTCAATAAAGGTGAAATTCTTCCAAGCATCTTCACCTACAATTTTACGTACCATATCAAGGTTTTTTTGATAGCCGGTCATGAAATTATCTAGGCCAACAACTTTTTGTTTGTGGGCTAGCAAGGTTTCAAGAAGATTTGAGCCAATAAAACCGGCAACGCCAGTAACAAGCCAGGTGCGCGGCTTTGCTTCAATTTGCTCCAAGGCTTTGTCATATGCTGTCATAGTTTTTATTCCTTTGATGCCTAGATTGAGTTTTTTTTTAGGCTGTTATAAAAAAGGTTACAAAGTTTGTGGACACAATATACGTTGTAAATATAAGAATATGCAACTAATATTTAACTAGTTAAAATAATGAAAATATTGTTTGTCGGAAATGCAGCTCGTAGTAGTTATCTTGCTTGGTCTGTGCTTATGCAAAGTATGCAAAGCATGGGGCATGAAGTGCTTTGTTGTGTTCCAAATGAAGAAGACAGCAAATATATAAAAAAGCTAGAAGCTCAAGGTTTTAAGATTATTACCTATACGCTTGATCGCAAGGGCACAAATCCATTTTGTGATATAAAAAGTATTTATGAACTGTATAATATTTTAAGCCTTGAAAAGCCGCAAAAAGTATTCACATCCACCATAAAACCAGTGATATATGGTAATATTGCAGCAAAATTATCTAAGGTTCCACAAATATATTCTTGTATAAGCGGCCTTGGTTTTAGTTTTGAACAGTCTAAGAATATTTTTAAAAAATTACTGCATGTTTTAGTGGTTTTTATGTACAAAATTGCCTTAAAACGAGCTAGTTGTGTGTTTTTTCAAAACAACTCGGACAAAGAAATTTTTTTACAAAAAAATATAATTTCAAAAAATACTGAAACCGTGCTTTGCAACGGCACAGGCGTTGACCTTAACTATTTTACCTTACAACAATCCATTTCTAACGAACCA
>CAYJCI010000080.1:3223-8342 GCA_964368595.1 uncultured Desulfovibrionaceae bacterium | reverse complement strand
TACCTGCAATAATTGATACTTATGAAAAATTTGTGAATTTTTTTCACAGCTTCCTTGATTTTTGTAAATATTTGTATTAGCAGGTGCGATTAGAAAATGCCCCATTACTTTGGAGCTATTTTTATTGTTTGGTGTTGCAGTTGACTGTCTTTTGGGCAAAATTCTGTATTCTGTAAAAACGTATATGATTGGAGAACGTTGATGAGAAAAACTTTTCTTATGCTCTTGGTAATGGCATTTTTTTGTAGTTTCGTAGTGCCAGCTGCGCAGGCTAAAACTGTTTTGCGTGTAGCTCACACCTTGGATCCTACATCACACTATCATCAAGGTCTTTTACAATTTAAGAAGCTTGTAGAAGAAGCTTCTAAGGGTGATATTGTTGTTGATATTTATCACTCCTCCCAGCTTGGCGGTGAACGTGATGCTATTGAAGGCGTAACCATGGGTACCATTGAAATGGCATTGCCTTCCACTGGTCCTTTACCAAACTTTAACAAAGCATTTATGGTTTTTGATCTGCCCTTTATTGTTACCGACAGACAAAAAGCCTATGCCTGGATGGACGGACCAGAAGGCCGCAAGATGCTTGATTCATTGCAAAAGCAAGACATAGTTGGCCTTGCTATCTGGGAAAACGGCTTCCGTAATATCACCAACTCCGTACGCCCCATTAACAAGCCTGAGGACGTTAAAGGCCTAAAAATTCGTTTAATGGAAAATCAAGTTCACATGGATTCTTTTAAAGAGCTTGGTGCATATCCAACTCCTATGCCCATGGGTGAAGTTTTCACCGCTTTGCAACAAGGTACTGTTGATGGACAAGAAAATCCTCTCGTAAATATTTACACCTCCAAGCTACAAGAAGTGCAAAAGCACGTAGCTTTGACAGGTCACGTATATTCACCAGCCGTACTTATGATTAATAAGGGTGTGTGGGATGCCTTTACCCCTGAGCAACGTGCCCTTGTACAACAGGCCGCCAATGACGCTCGTGACTGGGAACGCCAATTCTGCATTGATGGCGAAACTAAGTTCCTAAATCTACTCAAAAAAGACTTAGCTGTAACCGAGGTAAACAAAGCTGAATGGGCAAAAGCCTTGGCTCCTGTTTACAAAAGATTTGAAGATCAAATTGGCAAGGAAGTTATTGAAAGCTTAGTTAATGCACAAAAATAGTTAGCTCTGTGGGCGAGGGGTTTCCCCTCGCCTTTTTTATTGATTTTTTTATATACTTGGCCTTTAGGAGTATACATGCGTAAATTTTTTGACAATTTTGAAGAATACGCCATGCTTGTATTGTTCCCCTCCATGGTTATCATTGTGCTTGTGGCAACATTTGCTCGTTATTCGCAATTATTTTCTATTTTTTGGGGCGAAGAACTAGCAAGATATATCATGATTTATATGGCTTATATTGGTATTGCTTTAGCCATGAAGCGCCATGCCCATGTGGGAGTTACAGCTCTGGTTGAAAAATTCAAAAGCCCAGCTGGTAAAAAGTTTTTTTTGATTATCCAAACACTTGTCATCTTAGCCTTTTGTATAATTATCACTTGGCTTTTGGCAGGACTTATTTCTAAGCAAGCTCGTATTGGTCAAACCTCTCCGGCGCTTTCCATCCCCATGTGGATTCCTTATGCCAGCGTACCTCTTGGTATGTGTTTACTCTTTATCCGAACAGTACAAAATTTTTTGCAGGGATGGCGCAATATTAAGGAGGCAAACTAATGGGTTATGCAATGTTTGGAACTTTGTTTGGATTGTTGGTTTTAGGCGTACCCATTGCCGTTTGCATTGGATTTTCTGCCATTGTGGGTATTTTGATGGGCCATTTGCCGCTTAATCCCATTGTTGTTGGCCAACGCATGTTTACCGCCTTAGACTCCTTCCCTTTTATGGCCATTCCCTTTTTTATGCTTGCTGGTAGCCTCATGGAGCATGGGGGTATTTCCAGAAGGCTTATTAAACTGGCCTCTGCCCTTGTGGGTTCATTTCGTGGTGGACTTGGCCTTATTACCGTAGTGGCTTCGGCTTTTTTTGGGGCAATTAGTGGTTCAAATCCTGCAACAGTAGCAGCTATTGGTGGTATTATGGTTCCCTCCATGGTAAAGGATGGCTACAAAGCCCCCTTTGCCGCTGCCAGTGCCGCCGCCGCAGGAACACTTGGCGTTATTATCCCCCCTTCCATTCCAATGATAACTTATGGTGTTGTGGCTGGCGTTTCCATTGGTGATTTATTCATTGTGGGTATTGTGCCAGGGCTTTTGTTAGCTGTGGCTCTTTGTATTTGCGTGTCTACCATGGCTACTTATATGAAGGTACCTGTGCAAGGTGTATTCCAACTTAAGGCTCTTGGCGAAGCCTTTGTCAATGCCATATTAGCTCTGTTTATGCCTGTTATTATTCTTGGCGGTATTTATGGTGGCGTGTTTACCCCTACGGAGGCTGGAGCCGTTGCTACACTGTATAGCCTTATAATATCGACTTTTATTTACAAAGAAATGAGCTTTGAAAAGTTAAGAACCATCATTCTAAATGCTAGCGTTAGCACAGCCATTGTATTTTTTGTGCTTTCCACTTCGCAATCATTTGGCTGGTTACTTAATGTGGGTAAGGTTTCTGAGGCCATTGTTCATACAATGTTGGGTATAACTTCAGATCCAATATTTTTAATCTTATTGATGAATGCCCTCCTACTTTTCTTGGGTATTTTCTTAGAAACTCAAGCCATTATTTTATTAGTTGCACCAATCTTACTTCCCATTGCCGCACAAGTTGGCATGGATCCGCTGGTATTAGGCATTGTAATTATTGCCAATACTTCGCTGGGGATGATAACGCCGCCCATGGCTGTAAATTTATTTGTGGCCCAAGGATTGGTGCGAGAACAAGGCGTTACCTTAGAGCAAATAAGCCGTTTTATTATTCCATTTTTCTTCGTGGAATTGGGCATTGTGTTGCTGCTTAGTTACTTCCCAATAATTTCCACTGGCTTATTGCAATTACTTAAATAAAGGAGAAATATTATGAAAATAGGTTTTATCGGGCTTGGCATCATGGGCAAGCCTATGGCAAAAAATTTAGTTAAGGCTGGTGTGTCTTTATTTGTTAATGATATAGTGGAATCTGCCATAGCCGAGCTTGAAGCCCTTGGTGCAAAAAGAGCTACCAATGCAGAAATTGGTGCTCAGTGCTCAGTAATTTTTACAATTTTACCGAATGGACCCATTGTACAAGACGTACTCTTTGCTGAAAATGGAGTGATGTCCACAGTAACTTCAGGTGCTGTGGTGGTTGATATGAGCTCAGTTACTCCTGGTGAAGCTCAATATTGTGCTGAACAATTGGCTACCAAGGGTGTTGGCTTTTTAGATGCACCCGTTAGTGGCGGAGAGCCCAAGGCCATTGATGGCACTCTTGCCTTTATGGTTGGCGGTAAGGAAGATGATTTTGAAAAAGCCAAGCCTTACTTTGGACATATGGGGGCATCTGCTGTGTTAGTGGGGCCTGTTGGAAGTGGGTGCATAGCTAAGCTAACTAACCAAGTAATTGTAAATCTTAATATTGCCGCCGTTGCCGAGGGTTTTGTTCTTGCTGCCAAGGCTGGAGCTGATCCTATGAAGGTTTTTGAGGCCATACGTGGTGGCCTTGCAGGAAGTGCCGTTATGGAAGCAAAAGTCCCCATGATTGTTAAGCGTAATTTCAAGCCTGGCGGTCCTATCTCCATTAACCATAAGGACATAAAAAATGTTTTGGCAACGGCTCATGAAATTGATGTGCCAGTACCTTTTACAAGCCAACTTTTTGAAATTATGCAAGCACTTAAAGTTGCAGGGCATTTTGGCGATGACCACGGTGGGTATGTGCAATATTTTGAAAAGTTAGCCAATGTTGAAGTTAAGGAAAAGTAGGAGATATTTATGCCAAATGCAGTGCGAATTGGCGTTGATGCTTTGCATGAGTTGCCAGCCGTTGATGAAGCAACTGTGCATATAGTTTTGGCTGACTTACTCAAAGGCCTTGATAAAAAAATTGTGGTGCTTGACGATGACCCCACGGGGGTACAGACGGTGCACGGTATTTCTGTTTACACAGATTGGCAAGAGCAAAGCCTTGAAAAAGCCTTTAATGCACAAGAAAGCATGTTTTTTGTGCTCACAAACTCTCGTGGATTTAGCGTTGCCCAAACTGAAGAAGCCCACAAAGAAATAGCCAAGAATCTTGCAGCAGTTTCCAAAAAAACTGGTAAGGATTTCTTGGTCATTAGCCGTAGCGATTCAACTTTACGTGGACATTATCCGCTAGAAACAGATGTTTTACGCAGCAGCCTTGAGCAAAGCTTACATATTAAGTATGATGCTGAAATTATTTGTCCTTTCTTTATGGAAGGTGGGCGTTTTACCTTAAATAATACTCACTATGTGCGTGAAGGCGAAGAGCTTGTGCCAGCTGGTCACACGGAGTTTGCCAAGGATAAGAGCTTTGGCTATAGCTCCTCTGTTTTGCCTGCTTGGTGTGAGGAAAAAAGCAAGGGCAACTACCCTGCAAATTCAGTAGTTTGCATTAGCTTGGACATGCTACGGGCTCTTGATTATGATGCCATTGAAAAGGCTTTGTTATCTACCTCAAACTTTGGTAAAGTCATAATAAATGCCATAGATTATGTTGATATAATGGTATTTGCCGTGGCATTTTGTAGGGCTGTGCGCAAGGGACATAACTTTATGTTTCGCAGTGCTGCCGCCATACCCAAGGTACTTGGAGGTATTAGCACCAAGCCGCTGCTAACCGCCGATGATCTTATTGATAGTAACAATAAGCTTGGCGGCATTGTGGTGGTTGGATCACACATTAAAAAGAGTACTGAGCAATTAAATGATTTATATAATTGCGAGCACCCATTGGAATTCTTGGAATTTATGGCGGCAAGAGTAGCCGAAGAAGGTGGCCTTGAAGCTGAGGTTAAACGCATTGTAGATAGAGCCGAACAATGCATTAAGACAGGAAAAAGCGTGGTGGTGTTTACCTCTCGTGATTTGTATGTTCCTGAAACTACAAATAAAGATGAAATATTAGCAGCTTCTGTGCGAATTTCTGAGGCTGTCACAAGTATTATTGG
>CAYJCI010000080.1:0-3123 GCA_964368595.1 uncultured Desulfovibrionaceae bacterium | reverse complement strand
AAAAAGTGGGCGTGCCCATTATGGTAGCATTTGGTGAAAATTATCTTGCCGATGTTGGATTAAATACTATTGTTGCCATGACTCGCACTTTGGCAGAGGATTTTGCACAAGCTGTGGTTTTGCACCTTGACCATTGTAAGAATGTGGATAAGGTTTTTGAAGCCATTGAGGCAGGCTTTACTTCGGTTATGTTTGATGGTTCACACTTAAGCCTTGAAGAAAATTCCAAGCTTAGTCGCAAGGTTTGTGACTTTGCCCACCCAAGGGGAGTCACTGTGGAGGGAGAGCTTGGCGGCCTTAATGAAGAAGATGGTACAGGAGATGCCCCAGAGCAAACTCACTTTACCACTGTAGAGGCGGCTTTAAGCTATGTGCAGGCTTCGCAGGTGGATAGCTTGGCTGTGTCTGTGGGCAATATGCATGGGCTGTATAAAGGTGAGCCAAACCTTGATTTTTCTCGTATTAAAGCCATTTATGAGGCTGTGCAAATCCCCCTAGTCTTGCATGGTTGTTCTGGTATTCCTGAGCAACAAATTCAAAGAGCCATTGACCTTGGTGTTGCAAAAATCAATGTTAATACAGAAATTGCCTTGGCTGGTGGGGCTTGCTTAAAAGAAGCCACAGCTAAGGAAGATAAGCCCATACGCATGGAAAAGCTCATGCGTCTTGCCAAACAGGATATGCAAGGAGTTATGGAAAAATTTCTACAACTCGGTATTGCCAACAAGTAAGGCCGAAATATTATGCCCTCTAAGAATAAAATAATTATTATTGCCGATGACTTAACTGGAGCAAATGTCAATGCCGCCTTACTTGCCTCTCACGGTTTTTATGCAGCAACTTGCACTACTAGCGACAAGTGGGAACAGGAGCATTTCAATAAATTTGAAGCTGTTAGCGTCAATACTGGCAGCAGACATTTGCACCCAGAAGAGGCAAAAGCCATAACAAAGACCTGTGTTGCCAAGGCTTTTGCCTTAAATCCTAGTGTATTGGCAAAACGCATTGATAGTACACTTCGTGGGCATATTGGGTATGAAATAGATGCGGCCTTGGAGGTATTGCCTAATAATACCTTAGTGTTACTATGTCCTTCCTTTCCTGCTTCTGGACGCATTGCCGCAGGCGGGCATCTTATTGTGGATGGTTTGCCTCTTGAGCGCACAGCCGCCGCAAAAGATCCTGTTAACCCCATAACTACTTCTAAAATATTAAATATTTTTAAGGAGCAAAGCAATTTATCAACAACTTTGCTCCCTTTGGATGTAATATTAAATGGGCCTCACAGCATTGAGCAAAGTTTACGTGAATTTTGCGAACAAGGCATAAGAGTGGTCATTTGTGATGCACTTACCGATGAAGATATTGAGAATATAGCCAAAGCGGCTGCGGCTTTAAGTGTGCCTTTGCTTTGTGCTGACCCTGGTCCACTTTGTGCAGCCCTGGCCCTTACCAAGCTTGGAACAGAGGTAGCATTGCTTGAAAATCGAGTACTTGCGGTGGTTGGCAGTGTTATGGACATTGTACGCCACCAATTGGAAGCCTTGGTTGTACATATGCGCACTCACCTTGTTAGCGTTAAGGGTAAGGCGTTAACACTTCCCTATGGGCATGCCCAACGCGAGGCAGAGCTCAATCGCTTAGAACAGGCGTTGCTAAATGCCCCTGAAGATGCCCAAGTATTGGGTCTATGTACTGCACGCTATCAGGATGAGATTTTAGATATTTCCGCTATGGCTGAAGAACAAGGCGTTAGTGTTGAGGAAATATCCTTACGCATAACTACGGCTTTGTCTGAGGTTGCTTTGCGAGTTCTAAAACAACCAAGCTTACGCTTGGGAGGTCTTTTTACTTCTGGTGGAGAAGTGACCATGGCAGTATCTGATCGCTTGGGAGCTCAAGGTTTTTCTGTGCGTAGTGAGGTACTTTCCAGAGCCATGTATGGACGTTTTATTGGCGGTGATTTCCCACATATGCCCATGGTAACAAAGGGTGGTTTTGTCGGCGATGCCATGGCCATTGTACGTTGTGTGGAGTTTTTGCTAACTAAGATTTCATCTCAAAGTAGCGGACAAAGTTAAATACAAAACTTTAGGAAGATTATATGAAACCAGTTATTTGTGTACCCATGGGGGATCCTGCAGGTGTAGGACCTGAAATATGCATTTCCGCTGCTGCGAGCTTTATCGAAAATCAAGACTTAGCAAAAATTGCCACCGTAGTCATAATTGGACATAAGCAAGTGTTAAGCCAAGCCGCCAAGGTCATGCAAGTTCACGTACCCATGCACATGGTAGATAACAATTTTTCTAACTTATCAGATACTTCCATAAATATTTTAGATTTGGCAGATACTTTGAATATTGCCGAGCTATGTATGGGGCAAGTAAGTGGAGCATGCGGCAAGGCCGCCTTCATATATATTAAAAAGGCTGTGGAGCTTTGCCTTGAGGGCAAGGGCCAAGCCATTGCTACAACGCCAATCAACAAAGAATCTTTTAAGGCTGGCGGTGTTGAACATATTGGGCACACTGAGGTTTTGGCAGAATTAACAAAAAGCTATGATCCGCTAACCATGTTTCAAGTGCATGATTTAAGAGTGTTTTTCTTAACTCGCCATTTATCACTATTGCAGGCTTGCCAAGCTGTTAGCAAGGAAAGAGTTCTTGACTATCTACAACGTTGCCACAAGGCTTTGTTGCAATTAGGTTTAAAAAATCCTCGTATGGCTGTGGCAGGGCTAAACCCCCATTGTGGTGAACATGGACTTTTTGGCAATGAAGAAGACACAGAGCTTGTACCAGCCATTGATGAGGCAAAGGCATTAGGACTTGATGTAAGTGGGCCATACCCTGCTGATTCTGTATTCCATTTTGCTTTAGAAGGACGCTGGGACGCTGTTCTCTCGCTCTATCATGACCAAGGTCACATAGCAACCAAGATGGTGGACTTTCACCGCACCATATCGCTAACCCTAGGCATGCCTATTTTGCGTACTTCCGTTGATCATGGCACAGCTTTTGATATTGCAGGACAGGGTAAGGTTAGTGCTGTGAGTATGGTTGAAGCTATACGCCTTGCGGCAGTGTATGCACCATATTATGTACAAAAATCATAATTTTA
>CAYJCI010000079.1:0-8348 GCA_964368595.1 uncultured Desulfovibrionaceae bacterium | reverse complement strand
ATAAGGCAAGAATTATACGCATAATAGCTCCAAAATTATGGTTTTTCTGGCAATGAATCGCCAAACCATTTTTTATAAATAGTATCAATAGTTCCGTTGTCTTGCAAGTTTTGTAGGGCAATGTTTACTTTGTCACGAAACTTTTCATGCTTTTTAGCAAAGGCATAGGCAAAGGATTCTTCAAATAAACTTTGCTCTAAAATACGAATATTATTTGTTTTTTGAAGTTGTTGTAACCTTGGTAGGCTTTCAAGTATGGCCTCAACGGTGCCATCGTTTAGCATTTCTAGAATATTTGCATTGTCGCGCAGGGCATATATAACCCCGCCTTTGAATTGATAAAAGGCATATTCCTCACCAACAGAACCTTTTAACACCCCAACTATGCTATATTGCAAAGTATCAATGTCAGTAATGGGGCTATCTTTCAGCACTGCTGCATATAGCCCAGATTCGATATGTGGCTCAGCAAATAAAAAACGCTTGCTTCTATCCTCATTTATGGTGACGTTGGAAAGGATCATGTCGCACTCAGCATTGCCAAGGCCAGCTATGGATGATGCAAAGTCACGCTGTAGTATTTCTACCTCAACATCAAGCTGTAGGCTGTTAAGTAAATCAATATCAAAGCCTTGTAGTTTATCATCTTCTATAAACGCAAATGGTGCATTGTCTATGGGCACGCAAATATTATATGGTTTTGCTGAATATGCCAAGGTTGGAAAAATCAATATAGCTAAAAAAATAAATATTATACGCACAAATTATCTCCGATATTTTATATTATTTATTTCCACTGGTTCAATAATTGTTGGGCTGAATTATCACCCTTACTGGCAGCATCCTTTAACCAAGTTTGTAAAAGATCTAAATGCTTTGCTGCATTAGCCTCACCAGCAGCTAATGCTTTTTTATACCATGTGTAGGCCTCATTGGCATCTGCTAAAATGCTACCCTTGGGGGCATTGTCGCTTGGGTCATAATATTTTGCAAGCTGTAGCATGGCCTTAGCTTCATTTTTTTGTGCCGCATCTTCTAAAAGCAAAAACACAGCGTCAAGGCTATTTGCATCTGCGTTTTGGCCTAATTCGCTTTGTAAGCTTGTTGCAAGTTCAAGGCTTGCTGTGCCTGAATTATCTTTTTGTAAAAAGACTCGCACTTGTTGCATGGGGCTAAGCTTTGGAGTTTGAGGGGCTTGCTCTGCCTTTGGCTCTTCTTTTGGTTTTTCTTCTGTTTTTTCATTGGCTTCATCTTTTGCCAAGTCTTTTTGTTTTGCGGGCTCTTTAGTTTGCGCCTCTTGCTCAGTTTTTTGGCTTGGAGTTTTGGGTTCAGCAGTATTATTTTGTAAATACCACCAAAGCCCAGCACCAATTAATGCTAAAATTATAACTACAGCAATTACTATGGGGAGTAGAGATTTTTTTGGCTCAGGTTGCATTTCTGGCAATGGTTCTTCTATGGGAGGCGCAATGGGCGCTGGTGTTGGCTCAGGCAAAGGTTCAGGAATTGGCTCCGGCTCTGGAGCTACGGCAGGGGCTGGCTTTGCAGCACTGCCTATACCTTGCCCACCATGTAGTGATGAATATACAATATCTTCAACCACAAGCGGTTGGGGTTTAAGGGTGGAGGCACCATCTTTAATTAATAATTTATAGGTGTCTAGCGCATCAAGATTATCAACAATGCTTGCATCAACACTTAGTCGTAAACTATTACTATCATTATCCCAAGCGTTTGGCGTGAGGTAAACTTCAGAGTTTTGCCAGCTACCTTCTGCATTGAGGCATAGGCCATCAGATGCACGATAAAGTGCAAAGCTTGGTGCCTCAGTGCAGGTTATTTGCTCAACAGTAATAATACCAAAGCCAGCACCTTTAGTTGGGTCTGATGTGAAATTTGCGGGCATGATAATCCTTTATATGGTTGGTAAATTAAGGTTGTCTATGTTGAATTGCTCTAATATTTTAGTTAGTTTAGAGTTTTCTTCACGGTCAAAAACACCATCACCATCAAAATCTACATTGGCAGATATGGTATGGAATAATGTACGCGACCAATCCACAAACCACATTTGGTCATATGGCTTTTCATCATCACTAATATTTGGAACGTCCTTAACTTCCGCTGGTGGATTAAAGACCACAAAAGGCCGCCCTTGAATAATAACAGTACGATTAACTTCATCTTTATGGCGTGGGTCAAAGCCCATCCAATTAATAAATGAATTTATGGCATTAGCTGCAATGCTAACTTGCTTCCATACAAGCCTCTCACGCGTAAGGTTTCCATAACTTGAGGCTTCACGCTGGGCATTTGCCATTTGTGTTGTAATATTAAGGCGCTCTGCCGCAGTTGCAAGTTCATGTACAAATAAACCAAGCTCACGCTCTGGAAATTGAAAATAACGCTGCGCACCGTGGCTTGCAGCCAGAGCATTCATCTTCTCAATCCAATATGCAATTACAAGCTCGGTAAAGCGCGAGGCTTCATCCTTCAAAGTTGTTTCATTATTTACTGGTGTTTCTTCCACATCACCAAAAATATTTTTAACTAAATCTGACGCTTGAAAGGCCTTACCCACAATGGTTCCGCTTGGGTCTGCAAGTTGTAAGCGTTCATGCTCAGCACTAAAATAAATATCATATAAATCAGAATCTTGCACTTGTAAGGCTCGCAAAAATTCACCAAAACGCTGAGTTTCTGCAATTTTTGACAAGATGCCAATTAAGTTTTTGCCAAGCTCTTCTTTGCGTTTTCTTTCTTCCTCTTTGTCATCACTTTTCCAATGGGCGCTAAGGGCTGTGCGAATACGCTCTAAGCTTTGGGCAAGGGTAATGGCAATTTGCCCACGTTTTAGGGCAGGGTTGCAAAGTGGGCGCAAGGCTTCGCGTAATAATGACACGCCGCCATCATTTAAGCTCATGGCCGCGTCCCAAACTTTTTGAGGGTTTGCCACATGGGCAGTAACAAGCGGTGAATTAAAAAATGCAGCCTTAACTTCCGCCACGTAGCTTTCTTGCTCAGGGCGTATGCTCACTTCCTTATCACCATCAAAGCTAAAAATTGCTTCAAAGCGAAAGTTTGGGTTTCTGAGTAAGAATACATTATTAAATGGGTTTTTACCGTCCCAATTGCTGGGCCAATCGTCATTCTTACCAAAGAAATCAAGCAAGGATGATTGTAGGCGAGTAGTCCAACGTGTTTCCACGGAGGGTGTGCCTTTTTTCTTCTCAAACTCCATATCCATCTTGGTTAGAATAAAGAAAAGCGATGGGCCAGTTTCTGCATTGGCTTTTGCACGTCTTGCAGGGCTTTCGCCATGGGTGGATGCAATCCATTGTTGCACAGCTCTTGGTAAGTCTTGAACCTCTTGATTGCCAGGCCCAATGCATAAAAGCATGCTGGTTAGTTCTTTTTCAGCACAATATCTTTCAAATAAATATGCGACCTTACCCCTTAGGAAAAGGTTTTCTAATGTGCCTTCACGCTCAAGCTCTTTGCGAACATCTTCAAGCTTTAACCTTGAGCGATAGCCAGGAAAGTCCAATAAATCTGTGTAATCGAAGAAATCATCGGGCTTTTCTGGCATATAAATTGTGATTTCAGCAGTAAGTGCTGTGATGATGGAGCGTGGTAACTCTGTGCTTTTGCCTTCTGCTCCCATGATGGATAGCATGTCAGCGTTATTATTAGTTGAGCTTAAATTTTTTAATAGGGCAACATCAATAATGCTAAGCTCACGGGGGATTAAAGCTTCAATTGGGCAATGGGCTTCCTTGGAATTTCCTAATGCCTCTAGAGCCTTGCATAGGGTTAAATATAAATTGGTAAATTCATCCACTTTATCCCAAATTAAAGCAAAGAGCTTAGCACGGCCTTGCAAATCAAGCTTTGGAGCAAGCTCAATGGCCCTTTGCCAATAAGTTCGTTGCAAAAGTTGCACTCTTGGGCGTGAGGCAAAGTTATTATAAATATACTCTTTAAGCTCTTCCATATCATCACTGCTTACCCCTTGGGTATTAGCATTGGCCTGCTTTTCAAGTGATAATAATTCAGTCAGCATGCTTTCTTGATCTGGAGTTTCTTTATGTTCGCAATCTGCATAATAAGTATTTGCAAGCACCCGTACCACGTCGCATTCAGTCAAAAGGCGTAAGCGAATAGGGTAGCCTTGTGGTAAATTAGTTGGAGTGGTGGTTGTAAAACGAGTTACAAGGCCAGTTGACTCCTTACCACCAGCAGGGTTTATTTCAGTAATAAAATCATGCTGAGCACCGTTAAAATCTGCCATTAAGGTGCCCTTAGCATCTTTTGCAAGCGCAGAAATTAAATATGACTTACCTGATTGGCTTGGGCCAAATACTCCAACGCACATTTTGCGTAAAGCCGCCACTTCGCACTTTTGAAAAGTACGTGCAGCACGGCGTAGCTCTGTATGTAAACTATCAAATTCAGTGCCTATATTTTGGCGGTTATGCTTAATCCATTCAAGGGCTTGTTGTGTATTTTGATGCAGTGCCTGACAAGTTGTTGCCAGTTGTTTATCTTCCTGCTGCATGTATAACTCCTTTATCCGTTCTTCGGCAGATTTTGTTAATGGAAGTAAATTTCCTTAATCTACCTCTTTCATTATACGGCGAGATTATGCCAGTGACTTTGTCGCTACAAGGTATTCTAACTATTTATTAAGTTACATTGATAATGCCAGTGTCTAGCCAGTAGCCTTCGTCAATCTGCATGGTTTGCAAGCGTATTTCAAGATCTGAAGATTTAACGCTATTGCCTTGATTATCCATAATATTCTCGATGAAAAAGTCCCCTTCGTCACGGTCATCATGGTTTTTATTATACATTTGTTCATCATCAATGGGGGCCACATAAAGGCGTAACTGCACTTGATATGGTGTGCGGCCAGCCGCACGTGTGCGTGCATCCTCGCTGCTAAAATCAAGCAAATGATAGCGAGTTGTGGGCCAGCGTTCAGCATCAACTTGCCTGTAACCAATGGGTAATAGTGTACTAAATGTTACAGTGTGTTCAAGTTCAATGGTGTCAGTGTTATCAACATCAACCTCAAACCACACCTTGGGCTTTAATAATTTGCCGCTTGTGTCAAGCTCGCCCACGTAGCGTGCTGTGGAGGAAAGGCGTAATTTATTAACATCAAATGAAAAACTTTCTAAGTGGCCTTCGGCAAGGGCGCAAAGTATGGCCCCAACTACAACAGTGGTCTTGGGGTCAGTAATACGCCCATGAGCATCAGCAAAAGGATACCAATTGCCCACATGATATTCACGCATGGGGATGATACGATCTGGCGGAACTGGCAATTTTGCAAGCACTGGGGCAACAATGCCACGCCAAGCACTTGGGCGGCCAGTTAAAAGCAATATGTCACAATCATAATCATTTACCACTTCGCATAATGTAGCAAGGGCTGGGCCAAGTGTTGTGCGAATGGTATGCTCAATTGCTGCAGGGTTAATGCGTAGCTCAATATCCATTAAGGAAAATGATTCACCAGCAGGCAAGTATTTTTGTATATTTTCTTCTATAGTTGTAATGACTTGCGCTTGTGGCATAGGCTGGAAAAAGCTTGAAGGAATATTTACACCTTCAAGGAATGGGAAAATTGCTTCTTCAATTACCTCACCATCTTCTGTAGTGTTTGGTTTTTTTACAAAGAAGTCAGCAATTTTGCAGCTGAAAATAGCCGAAGGATTATAAGCATCCCCAAGGGTGTTTTGATAGAACATCTCACAAAGGTTTAACATGCCTAAGGCTAATGGAACTGCCACTTGGCGCACAAAACGCGCCCTTAAATTGCGAGCTTCTTTTGAAATCCCAATGGCATCTCGCCCGACAAGTTGTTCAATTATAGTGCGTGGTTGTACAACGCCAGCTTTGCTTAGCGCAGTGCTTATGTCATGTATGATGTGTTGGGAAATCATATCCCTTAAAACTTCATCACCCGCAATATTAAAGCCGTCTCTAAATTCCATATGTGGTGTAATTCTAGCAGTTTCACTCTTAGAGCTTGATAGCTCGTAGCTTGCAATGGATAGATCCATAGTGCCGCCGCCAGTGTCAATGGAAGCAATGCGCATGCAAGGTTTGCCTGCATTATTTGCACGAGTTTTGCCGAGTAATTCAAATAAATGATGTGCATCACCATGGTATTTTACTGCTAATTCATTGTAAATATAAACTAATTGTGAGCAGCTTGCCTCATCCCAATCGCAACGTACTTGTGGGCTTGTGCGATAATCTGAGCTTGCGGTCTTGCCCTTTGTGCCGACATACCATTCTGACCAGCCAAGGGCCTCCCAAACCACATGCACAGCCCATGTTACCCAGCGCCTAAAAATGCGACGCTCCGCAACGGGCATGGCAGTAGGCACTGTAAATATAATCCTGCGTAAGCGGCGTGGCATGTTGGGAAGTTCACGCCTTGCTCTTGTGGCAGGGGCATTAATGGTCACCAAGGCTTGGCTTATAATTTCGCCAACCATAAAGAGCATTAAGGATGAACGAGTGAATAATGATTCAAAAGCTGGCTCGCGTTCTTGTTTTCTAAGGGTTGCTGAGCGTTTGAATAGTGGGTCATCAAAGCAGGCAAGTGGAGTGCCTTCACGATTAACTTGCCTTGCAAATAGGCCGCGTGTAACCATTGGCTCGCGCGAACCACCTGTATTAAAACGCCAAGTTTGTTGCCAAGGGCGCTCATCCCAAAGGTAGCGCTTGGGGCTAGACATGCCGGTATTGCCTTCAGCGCATACAGTTTGCGTAGCAAGGCGTGAAGCCTCTGGCCCAATGCGCACAGCAGAAGGCCAAGCAAAGGCTGGCATACGCCTACCTGAGCGGCGGCTCAAGGCATCATTACCAAATTGAGCTTCTGCAAATTCAATTCGCGTTTCAAAAGGGTCACTATAAATATTTTCTGTTTTGCTAATGTCGCGTAACTCTAATAAATAACTGTCATTTAAGTTGGTTACTCGTTGGGGTAATGTTTCAACTAAAATGCCAGTGGTGCGTGAGTTACCAATATCAAGTATTAGGTCAACTTCCACTGGTTGGTCACGGTCTGGATTTATAACTTGCACTCTAAGGCCTTGAATTGCAATGCGAATGACTTCAAGCCAGGTTAGATAAGCTGCAAGATGCTCTAGCACGTGGTCATTTTCATCACGCCAAGATCCACGACCGCGATGCTTTTTACTGCGATAAGCATCATAAATATTTAAAAGCCATTCATCCACCCAGGGTGCATTTAAAAACCAAGCATTATCACGCACATGGTGAGCTAAAGCAAACATACCATGGGCAGAAACATCACGAGGGGATAGGGCGTGATAATGTTCGCCATTTTCATCATCCACTTGAACTTGCTCTGGCGGAGTTTCAACATTGGTATCAAAAACAAGGGTTAGGTGCAGTGTTTCATCGTCAACTTGGCTAAGTCTTGCCCTTGCCCAGTTGGATGGGCCGCATTCAAAACGCTCCCCACCGTCAGGCCATTTTTGCTCTCTTGTGCGTAAAAATGGTAATGGAATCCACGCGTTTTGCCAAATTTCAAGAACTCGCCTTATGTCCATCTCATATTCAGAATCACAATATGCACCAGTTATTTGATCAATAAAATTATCTGCATCTTGCTCTAATGAGCGTAAATAATGCTGATAGCGGCCAGTAGCATCGGCAGTGTTTTCTTGCTTTTTATCCTCACGAAAATAACGACGCAAGCGCGGTAAATCGTTAAGATTTAATTTAAAATCCAAAAATTGAGGGCATCCGCCCGGAATAAGACTTACAGATGTATTTTGCATATTATTTCCTAAAGAAGCGGGCATCCCATTTGTTTTTATTGCCGCCCTTTTCTTGGCCTTTGCAATTGGTTGAATTATCATCACCTGTGCAATTTACACTTTGTGGCACATAGGCATTGCCACCAGGGCAACGCGCTTGAACGCTTTCCATTACTAAATTTCCATTACTATCAAACTTAGCCTGCACGCCACCAGAGCAAACAGATCCATTATCCTCACGGATTAGGCGGCGGCCTTGGCCATTTTTATCAAAACAATATTCAGCTATAATTGGTTTATTAGTGCGTGAATTAAATAAACCTGTCTCACTACGCCAACAACCTTCAAGAAAGCTAACGTCATTTTCTTGCTTAGCTTCTTCTGGTATTTGTAAAGGATCATCCTTTTTGGGCTTTTGCTTTGGTTCAGGCTCAGGCTTTGGCTCAGGCTTTGGCTCTGGCTTTGGCTCAGGCTTTGGCTCAGGCTTTGGCTCAGGCTTTGGTTTAGGTTGCGGCTCAGGCTCAGGTTTTGGCTCTTCCTCTG
>CAYJCI010000078.1:0-8353 GCA_964368595.1 uncultured Desulfovibrionaceae bacterium | reverse complement strand
TGGATTGTGTTTTCTACCCTGCCCTCTTTGAGGAGAGCCGCGTTATACATCTTATCGTTCATACAAAAAACGCCAAATAAATAAAAAACAAATAGTTACAGCTGTAGCCATTTGTTTTGGGCTTTGATTTAAAAAATTTTTTACTCAAAATCAGCAAAAAGGCCATTTTTGATACTTGTTGCGTTAAGTATGTATTTATCGGCTAATTGTTTGTAGGCAATATTGAAAAGCGGTATTTCCAGCGCAGTGCAGTAGTTCGATTAATGCCACATTTTTCTGCTGATTTTGTTAATGACAGTTTTTCTGAAAGAGCTTCTTTATACTCAAGCCAAGATTCTTTCTTCCTAAGGCGTGACATAGCAGTTCCAGACAATGCATTGAATGTGCACTTGCATTTTTTACATCTATACCTCTGTAAGCCATCAACTTTACCCCACTTATACATATGCAAGCTTTCGCATTTAGGGCATTTGGGATTGAGCATAAAGTCTTGATCAATAAGGTCAAAAATTGAATCTTCATGCTCTTTTATAGCTTTGACTAGAGTGTTTCTTTGCTCGCTGGTTAAATGTTGAACTTGATTTAATAACTTGGTAAATAATTTGTCATTCATAGCTTGTGACCTCTAATACCAAAATATCAATTTTCAACAGATAACGCAACTATAAATAACTTTTTAAACTTTCAAAAAGGTTTTTTTTATGTAACAAAGGGGCTGTAGTTTTTTGAACTAAGCCTTGTGGCACTATAGGAATTTAACTTTAGAAAATACTCTCTAAAAAAAGAGTAAGAATGTGGAGCAACTATATGAATTTTAGTAATTTGGTAGACCAATTTGCAAAAGCAATTCAAGCAGAATCTGCAAGAGAAACCCATGAAAATGTTATTTGCGTAACCCTTGGAGAGTTTGAAATATTTTTTTCGTATTTAGCTAATAAAAAGACGATATTGCTACATGCATCTGTGGCAACACATGATGGTAGCAAGCAAGCCCTTGCCCATTTATTAGCTATGAACACCTATTTTGCTAAAACTGGCGGAATATGCCTTGGTATTGACGGTGCTGTTATTACAGCTCAACAAAATATATATATTGCTGACGCAAATCATGTTGATACTGCGCAATTTATAGCCCAGTGCGAAGGATTTTTGAGCTCCTTACTTATGCTCATAACCTATCTAAACGATAGAGATAAATTTAATAATGATGCACAGCAAACCAACAACACACAACAAGCCAACATGCCCAACAAAGGCATACGCTGCTAATTAGGAGAATATCTATGTCCACACCAATAGTAATGTCAGCCCAACTTAATGCGGCCAAAAGCATTTCAAATTACGAAGTTCAAGGCGAACAATTACATGAAATTGGCACATTGCACAAAATAGGCAGAGCCATTAATGACTTTTTTAAAGGCATGACCGCAGGCGGCAAGCTAGAAATAGCCAACCGTAATCTGCAAGTGGCTAGCAAACTAGCTGAACTTGTAGTTGCTGACACAGCCATGCAAATGGACGCAGCAGAACTCTTAATGGAACCATCTGCACAAAATAAAGCACTCATGAGCACAGTTGTAAAAGAAAGCTTTGATGCATTAAAATTAAAAGCTCAATCTCAGGATTTTCATGCAGATTTCCGTGTAGACTTCCCTAAAATACTTGACAATATTGCAGAAAAAATGTCTGCCCTCACAGATAGCCAACAAGCAGACATGATAACAACTTTGAGACAGGCTTTCAACATAGAGAGGCATATCGACACCTTTAGGTTAAGCTCTCTCGAGTGCACTATACTGAGGGGCAAGTTGTTTACACAGTTCTCAGATTTTTCTGATAGATTTGATGCTGCCCAGACTAAGCTTATGGAAGGCAGGGCTGCAGGTGGCCCTAGTGTTGGTGACTTTAATGACAGTATTGAAAAGGCAATGTCTTCCATGAAAACTGGCATACACTTTATTGCAACATTGCAAGGTTCTTTACCAGCCACTGTAACTCCACAAACAAATGACATGGGACTGCTCAGAGCAGTCAACAATCTAGCTGATACATTACATAGTTATTCTAACTTATTAGACAAAATTCACGACGCCCCTAACCTAAGCGTAGACAAGCAAAATGCCCTCAATTCATTTTTAAAGGAATTGCATGGGGAGCTAGTCCACCATGACCCTACCATGGTGCCCACCGAATTGCGCACAATTGATACACTCATGTTCCCACCAACAATCACTGAAGCGAGAGTTACCACAACTAGAGAAAACTTACACAGGGCCCTTGCCACCAATCCAACTGGTTTTAGAAACCCAGAACTCATTGCTGAACAGTTCACCAAGGATATCTTCCGTTCAGGCATTGAGCGGTTGGGGGATAATCCCTTGCCCAAGCACGGAATAGATGGAGTTATGAAAGAAGGGGTAACAAGTCCATGGTATGGCCATGCAAGTGAAGCTAGCGGATTATACCGTGCTAACCTACCGGAAGGTCGCTCTGCGAAAGAAACAATTGGGCTTAGTATTGGCCACGCAGAGGGCGACGCACAAACGCACTTTTTGAGTTCCTGCATGGATGAATTCCTTGGTGTAGACTTTGCTTATAAAGACTTTATTTCTTCAATAGTTCAGCAGGGAGGGATTCAAGCTTTTTGCATTATAGATATGACCCAAAGCTTGGGACTTTGGTCCCCACAAGACGTCTTTGCTGCAACAGCTGGAAGTATAACCACTCCACAAGGACTTAGAACAACAGAAATAACAAGAGACGGTGACAATATTCAAGTTAAACTTACTGGGGTCTTAACCGTGGGGGGAGAAGCTTCAGCAGCAGCAAACAGAATTGTTGCTGGAATTTTTGACTCTCCATGGGAAGTCACTGTAAACATCCCAAGCAGACAAAACATGCACCCAACAAGTACTGACAGGTACGTACCGGAGTTCACTGTAGACTTTGCATTTACACAATCTCCAGCATTAAGATAGCATAACAATGCCCCTACATAGTAATATGTAGGGGCATTATCTTATGATGAACTACTAAAAAAATTAATGTTAAATCTAAATATACTAATCAAAAACTAAATAACTTTATTAAAATAAAACTTACATCTAAACGTTAAAATATTGTCGTTATAAAAGCTTTTTATAAAGTATGCATGCCTGAATGACTATTAGGTATTGAGATTTATTTAAGTCAGTGTTATGCTTTTGCGTCAAAGTTTTTAATAGTAGTCAAGGTCTATATAGCAGTGAGCAATAGTTTGTAACGATGTGAGAATGTATGCGCCTTCCCCCATTACGAATTGTCCAAAAAATATCTGGGGCCATTATTATCCTAAACATTTGCATTACCCTAGTGCTGACACTTGTTTTTGGATCAATCGTGACCAAAAACACCTACAAAACATCCGCAGACTTACTCCTTGCCGTCTCTCAAAGCATAGAGGGAATGTTAAAGCAATACCACGCAACTTTTATTAAATTAAAACAAGATCACCCCAATAGCGAAAATTTGGACAGTGACGAGCTTTGGCATGATATACTAGAGGCAGCTCTTAGTAATTTGCCGCGAAATATTGAAGCAGTTCTCCTTGACCGTAATGGTAACATTGTAGCCCCAGCATCTATGAAGGGAGCTATTTCACCCCAAATGCGTGAAGTAGCCTTAAAGCATGCTAAGGTTAGGCATGTGGGTACTACTGAAACTCCGCGCGGCACTGTAACGGGTATTTCATACGAGCTTTGGGATAAAAAATACATTTTGGCCGTATATTATTTTCATGCAAACATTGAAAATCAACTTTCAAAGCGTAAGCTTTTATTGTTTCTTGCCACAGGCATAATTGTTTTTATGGGCATGTTGTTAGCATGGATTTTAAGTAGGCATTTTGCAAAACCCTTGCAATGCTTAAATGATGCAGCCGTACTAATACCAAGCTTAGATTTAGAAGAAGATAATATTTGGCAAAAGCTCCCTAAACTCCCCTTAGAACGTCAAGATGAAATAGGCACGCTTGCTAAGTCCTTCCAATATATGACTTATAAAATACAAAAAAATGTTCAAGAAACTCTTAAACTTACGGTAGAAAAAGAGAAAAATGCAGGTGAATTACGCCTTTCACGAAGCATTCAGGAAAGTATTTTACCAAAAGATTTTTTACCCCAAGGCTTTGTGTCAAATATTACCACACCAAATCCTTTTGTGCATGGCTTGGTGCTCCCTGCAAGGGAAGTTGGAGGGGACCTTTTTGATGCTTTTTGGCTTGATGAGGAACATTTTTGTTTTGCCATTGGTGATGTGTCAGATAAGGGCGTGCCAGCAGCACTTTTTATGAGCATTACTATGACCTTAATTCGCTCACAAGTAAGCCACGTTGAAAATTGGAATAATCCAGCTTCAGTCCTTGAATATATTAATAACTACCTATGCAAGGATAATACTAGCAATATGTTTGTTACCTTAATTGTAGGTATTTTGCATTGTAAGAGTGGAAAATTGATTTTTGCCAATGCTGGGCATGCACCGCCCATATGTATGGATAATCAAGGCTCTCTTAAAGTCTTACCCACACATAAGGAAATGGTTATTGCAAGCTTTGATGATATCGACTACACTAATGTAGAATATACCTTAAAAGCTAATGAGCGTGTGTTTTTATATACTGATGGAGTCAATGAAGCCATTAATGCACAAGGGCAGCGTTTGGGAGATATTGCTTTGCATAATATCTTGCATGCGGGGGCAACTCTTGACCCAAAAGCCTTAAATGAGTTCATTGTTGAACAAATTAAGATATTTAGTGGTGATGCCCCTCAGTACGATGATATCACTTTGCTAAATTTTTTGTGGCATAAGCCAAAAACCTAAAAAAAAATTTATAATAAATACAACGTAGTAAAAAAATCTTTTTCTAAAAAAAATTTTTTTCTTTGTATATTGTTGACCCAATGCTACAAAAAAAACGTAGCTTAAATATGTTGGTTAAAGAGCTATAAAAGTTAATAAGTTTTATTATATAAATTTATTATCTTAAAACCCTAAACAAGTGAGGCTAAGATGGATAAGATGTGCCAACAATCCCAAGAAATAGTAGACCGTTGCCGTAAAAAACTAGAAGCATTAGGCAACAAACTAGAATCTCAACGAGCTACTTTGCGTAATTTGCGACGCTTAGCCAAGGAGCTTGCTCCTGAATATGAAAGCGTGCAGGTACCTTCTGATTTACCACCAGAATATCAAAAAGAGCTTAATGATACACTACATCAAATTGATGCTATTAGTTATGAATTAAACAAGGGCAATATGAGCACACGCAAAGCCCCAAAAATGAAGAACATGGTCTAGGAGAAATATATGTTAACTTTTGATTTTAACGAAGACGGAACGCTAACCCAAGAGAGCCTCGGTTTATTACGTAGCTCTGTTGATGAAATAATGAAGGGTGATAAAAGTATTGCCGAAGCCTTGCAAATGACTACAGAGCAGTTCGAAGCTCTTTATGCCGTTGCCTACAATACTTATGCCGCTGGAAAATATGACGACTCAGCAAGTTTTTTTGGAATTTTAATGACCATTAATCCAGCAGATGTTCGAGTTTATATTGGCTTTGCAGCAAGCTTACAAATGAAAAAAGATTATGAAAATGCAGCCTTATTCTATCAATGGGCTTGTGGTATTGATCAAGCTGACCCCACCCCCATGTACCATAGTGCTGAATGCTATATGGCCATGCAAGATATTCCTGCAACCAAGTCTGCCTTAACATATTGTCTTAAACGTATAGATGAAAGCAATCATGACTACTCAGCCATACGTGGTAAGGTTGAAGTTATGTTGGCAAATCTTTCAAATTAAGAGGAAAGTTATGAGTAATGTTTCTTCTATAAATCCAAATGCTTCAACTGCCATGGCAGACATGCTTGCCAATGCTCAGGAGCTTATAGGTGCAACTGCAGTTGCCTCTCAAAACTTTGGTAAAGCTAGCAAACAAGTGGGTAGCTCAGAAGCCCCTGAAGCGCAATCACCAATAGTGGTAACTTCTCCAAGTTTAAGTAAGCCAAATATCAATGCTAGCAGTATGATAATAGCACTTATGGCTTTGCAAACCAAAGCCAGCAACGAAAGTGTTAGCATTGGTCTTGAGAGTAGTGAAAATAAGCAAATGAAGGTCAATGAGCAAAATCAAAAAATACTTGATTCTTCTGTTGGTTATTATGACATGATGCGAATGCAAGAAGATGTTAACGGTGCTATGGCAGTAGCAAACGTTGTAATTGCTGGAATTTTCTTGGTGGCGGCCCTTGCCATGACCATTTGCTCAGCAGGAGCAGGTGCGCCCATGCTCATAGCCAGTGTGGCAGCTTGTGTTGGGGCGGCGGCATCTGTTTGTAGCGCTGTAATAAGCTTGCCTGCTGTGCAGGAAAATATAAGCGAGAAAGGCGCCAAGATTGCAAATATCATTCTTACAACCATATCCATTGCCGCAGCTGTTATTGGGTGCGTTTCTGGTATTGGCGCATTAAAGTCTGGTATTACCGTTGCAGCCAACGCATCCAAGGCTGCAAGTGTGGTTAACAACGTAGCCATGGCCACCACTGGTCTTACCAGTGCCGCCTCTGGTACTATGGCTATAACCTCAAGCTCTGTTAACTATAAGGCAGCAAAAGTAAGCACAGAGATGGACAACTTAAATGCCGAACTTGAAGAGCTAAACTCTGAATTTGATACCGGCATAAGTGAACTAAACTTTATTATGGAAAGCTATTCTTCCATGGTGGAAAGTACAGCCCAAATGCTCCAAAGAACCCTAGAGGGTTCAAAAAGTGCTGCCACAATTCCAGCATAACGAAAATTTGAGTGAGCAAACATATGCTACTTAGCATATAGGAGATATAAATATGAGTGGTATTCAAGGAGCCGGAAATAGCGGCAATCTTAACAATATTTACGGAGCAAGCGGCGTAAATGAAGCCCAAAGTGTGCAAAATAAAACCCTAGGCTCTCAACCATTGCCAGAAGCAACAGGCAGCAATGAATCTAGCAAGCCAACAATACCAACAGTTGGAGCAACTGACTTTGATGGCGCCTCAAGCTTTGCAGGTATGTACACTCAATTAATTGTGATGATGTGTGAAGTAAACCGCGAAAGTTACGAAGCCAATAAAACATCAGCCGTAGTGCAAATGGAAGCTCGCGTTACAGAGCTTAAGGCCTCTGCTGATAAACGCATGAAAGCAGCCATCGTAGGACTTGCCTTAGGTGTTGTAAGTGGTGCAGCCAGCATAGCTGGCGGCCTTTACAGTACGGTTTCAAGTACCATGAACCTTAGTAAAATAAAAGGCATACATAGTACTCACAAAACTGATATGGCTGACGCTGCTACACTTAAAACACAAGCTAAGACCAAGCAAGACAACGCCATAGATTTGGACCGTAACTCTACTGGCTTGCGAGATAATCTTGACACCAATACTCCAGAAGCAAGAGATCAAATGGACATTGCCGACCAAATGGACATTGCAGCTAAGAGAGATCGCGACGAAGCTGACGCCCTTAATTCATCTGCTAAGGATTTGGAAAAAAAGGCCAATATGAAGCAAGACCAAGGCATGCGTGAAGCTGAAGCCAAAACTGCGCAAATTCAGGCCATTACTACCATTAGCAGGGCTGTACAAGAACTTTTGTCAAGTGTTGGCACTGGCACCTCTGGTATTATGAGTGCCCAAGCTGACACTATTCAAGCAGGTGCTGAAGAAATTGAGGCATCTCGTCAAGCCACTGTAAATAATATGCAACAATTTCAAGAGTTCATGAGCAAGTTTAATCAAATTCTTGCTAGCTTCCTTGAGGCTGAAATGAAGGCTGCCAGTGCTGCGGCTCAAGTATAACTATTGATATTATTAAACAACTTACAATAGAGGTACATTATGTCAAGCTATGTAACGAATACAAATTATAATTCTTCCACGGGTTTTTTTGAGGTAACATCTACCGATGCCAGTGGGCAAACTACCACCCAAAGTGTAAACTTTGGTACACTTTGCATGATGTTCTCTTTGGCATCATTAAATGCTCAAGACGAAGTCTTTGCCACTCAATTTGCCAAGGCTCAAGAGCAGGTGAATACCCTAACCATGATTAATGATTGCATGCAAATGCTCAATTCTTATAATCCTGTACCTGAGGATGAAGTTATTGGCTTTAATTCTGAAGACATGCAGGCTTGGAAAGAAATTTACTATCCAAATCTGGTTTTAACAGGGCTTGTGCAAGATGACCCTGACCTTACCAAGGGCATTAATGCCGATGGATATTTTAATCAGGAAGACCTTGACCTTGTGATGAAAAGCCTTGAAAC
>CAYJCI010000077.1:0-8391 GCA_964368595.1 uncultured Desulfovibrionaceae bacterium | reverse complement strand
CCGTAAGCCCGCCCAAAAAAGCTTTAAATAAATACAACTTAGACAACACATTCAAAATAGGATTAATATGAGAAAAAGTAATTTCTTTGCCACCAGATATGGTATTATAGTTACAGGTGTTATTATTGGTTCTTTGGCTGTACTTTTGCAGTACCTTGGAAATCCGCCTAATATGGGTGTATGTGTTGCTTGTTTTTCTCGTGATGTTGCTGGTGCTGTGGGCTTGCATAGAGCAGCGGTTGTGCAATATTTGCGCCCTGAGATTATTGGTATGGTTTTGGGTTCATTTGCTGCGGCTTTAATGTTTGGTGAATTTCGGGCTCGAGGTGGATCATCATTAGTTAGCCGATTTACACTTGGCCTTGTGGCTGGAACGTCTTCCTTGGTATTTCTTGGTTGCCCTTGGCGGGCCATATTGCGTCTTGCTGGAGGCGATGGCAATGCAATCCTTGGCGTTGTAGGGTTAGTAGCCGGCATTGGCATTGGTTGCTTATTCTTAAAAAAAGGCTTTTCATTAGGCCGCAGTCAGCAAGAGATAAATTCTGCAGGATGGGCTTTCCCCTTGCTTATGGTTGGTTTATTTGCATTATTAATTTTTAATCCACAAATTGTAGGTGAAGCAAAGTCCGGCGTATTGTTTTATTCCGTAAAGGGTCCTGGTGCTGCACATGCGCCATTGTTTTTATCTCTTGGCATTGGAATTATCGTTGGTTTTATTTGTCAACGTAGTCGTTTTTGCACCATGGGAGCTTTTAGAGACACACTTTTATTTAGGCACAATCATTTATTCAGTGGTGTGCTTGCAATGTTTGTTACAGCTTTAATCCTAAACATTGCACTTGGCTATTTTCATGCAGGATTTGCAGGCCAACCAGTCGCCCATACTGATGGTGTGTGGAATTTCTTATCCATGCTAACAGCTGGCCTTGCTTTTTGCCTTGCTGGCGCTTGCCCTGGGCGGCAATTATTTTTAGCTGGTGAAGGCGATAATGACGCAGCAGTATTTGTAATAGGTTTAATTGTCGGCACTGCTTTTGCGCATAATTTTGGCATTGCCGCGTCACCGGCTGGTATTGGGCCAAATAGTATTGTTGCTACATTGGTTGGTTTTGCATTTTGCATATATGTTGCTTTTTTTGCTTGCAAAAAGGAAGGACTTAATGGTAATTAATACTCAAGGGCTTTCATGCCCTCAACCTGTGCTCATTGTTCTGCAGTGCATTAAGGATAATAGTCCTGACTACCTTAGTGTGATTGTTGACAATGAAGCTAGTCATGAAAACGTATCCCGTGCAGCAATGCATCATGGATATAGCGTAGAATCAATACATGAAACAAATTATATTAAGATTGAGCTACGCAGGAGTTAGCCTATATGTGGCAAAAAGCAATGGAATTATTACATGACGCGGCGTCTGTTCGAGAACAAAAAGATTCAGATGCCAAAAAAGCTTTATCTGACCGTGGTATGCTCATATTTGAGCATACTGGTGAGGTGATTAAGGCTGAACTCCATTTGCGCGAAGCTGGCTTTAATGTTGAAGTTAAAGGCCCGCCACCCACTCTACACACAGGCTGTGATATGATTCTTGAGGTTGAGCTTCTTAAAGAAGTTGCAATCTTAGAGCTATTACAGGAAAAAGGCCTACCTCCATTGCAATGCTTACCGGTAGCCAATGCTTTGCTTGAACCTGTTTCCATCTACAATATTGTAGACTTTGGCGATTGGTTGATGGTGCGTGCCGCCAACATGAAAATTACCGTTGAAAAGGCCAATGGACGCATTGTAAACATATCTGGTGGCGGTTGCCCTGATGTTCCATATCTTGCACATAAGCTTACTGGATTAACCCTAGAAGAAGCTCAAGAGCCAAGGCATCTTGGCCAAACTTTATGCTGTTTTGCTTTACAAAAAGCCTTTATCGAGGCTAGGAGATTATTATCATGTGGCTCATAGTTAGTTCAACTCCGCAACTACCTGTGGGTCACGTCGCCTATGGTAGCTATGATGTATCTACCTGTAGCATTAAAGTTGCGTCTGGAGACATGCTTTCCATTGAACGTGGAACAGAAACATTAGCAGCAACTGCTAGTATTGTCTGTGAATACTTAAATGTCCCACCGCCAGTATTACTTTGTGCATCTGATGATGGAAGTGGTGAAGGCAGTAGAAAGGCTTATGCTTATTTTATTGAAAACATTAAAAACATAAAGCCTGACGGTGTAACCTTCCACTACCTATACCCTGACGTTGACTGGCACAATCAAATCCTTATGCAAATAAATGAGCTTGAAAAGCGCCCTACCTTGGTTGCTGACGCTGGTTTTATGTATGTGGCTAAAATGAGTGGCTATGCTGAACAATATGATTTGTTTACACCAGATGTTGGCGAGATGTGCTTTCTTGCTGATGAATTTGCCCCTCACCCATTTTATACACAAGGTTTTTTGTTACAAAACAATCCTGATATTGAGGAATTGATTTCACGCGCTAAAAAAAGCGAGAATATCCCCGTAAATCTTATTGTTAAAGGCTCTACAGACCATGTTGTCTTTGATGATAAAATTGTCGAGCGCATAAGTGAACCTAGTGTCACTGCAATGGAGGCCATCGGCGGAACTGGTGACCTTGTTACTGGCTTGGTAACTGGCCTTTTAGCGGCTGGATATCCTATGCAAAACGCTTGCATTGCAGCAGTAAAAACCAATCGTGTTTTAGCAGCGCTTGCAAAACCTACGCCTGCAACGGCTGTTGGCAAACTAATGCCCTTTATCCAGCCTGCTCTTGACGTAGTTATTAAACATTAATTAATGAAACAATTCATCTTTTAAAGCGGTTATACTATGCTAACCGTGATGATAACACTTGTGCCAATTTTTGCCATCATGCTTATAGGAGCATGGGCAGAATATCGTCGCATCCTCCCTACCAATACTGCCAGCACTATCAATCAATTTGTATATTTTTTCAGCCTACCTATTTTGTTATTTTCCATTATGTCGCAAGTTGACACCGATAGCACATCATGGCGGCCAATATTAGGCTTTTTAATGGGTACTGGAATTTGCCATTCTTTACTCATAATTATTGCTAAAGCAAAGAGAAAGACTAAGCAAGAAAGCAATGTGGCTGGACTTATGGCCTCATTTCCCAACGCCGCTTTTATGGGCATCCCTGTGGTTATGCTTGCCTACCCCTCAAATGTTGATGCTGCAATTTATGCGGGTATTGCTGCTTTGCTTCCCACATTTTCACTTGTTTATGCTGACACAAGCCTAAGCCTTTTAAACAGCAAAAAGCAAAATTTCAAAGATACAATGGGGTATGTATTTAAAATTATATCACGAAGCCCGCAAGTTTTAGGGGCAGGGCTTGGCCTTATTATTAGCCTTTGCGACCTTACCTTACCAAAGCCCATCGCCATAGCCGCTCAAATGATTGGGAGCACAGCAGCACCTTGCTCACTATTTTGTATTGGAATGACGCTAGCAGCTCAGATTATGCAATGGAAACAAAGTATTAATAATGATACAAAAGAAAAATCAAGCTATGCTTTGCAAGCTATAATTATTACAACAAAACTTTTATTTGGCCCATTGTTAGTTTTTGCATCATGCAAGATTCTAGGCGCAAATGACATCTCAACAGCCACCATGACAACCATTGCTAGCATGCCCACAGCAATTGTTTGCTATGTGATTGCTGAAAAACACAATGCATTTATTCAAGAAGGGATTATGGTAATTGTAATTAGCACCATTCTTTCTTGCTTGACAATACCTCTTATTATTTCACTATTTTAATACTTTTTGCAAAAAAATTTTAGCAATTAATTTTATTATCCTGAGATAGATACAAAAAAAGCACTTTTGACAGGCAAAACCCATCAAAAGTGCTTTGAAGATTCAGATACTATTTTCAGCGCTGTAATTTTATTCGAAGCGACTAGCAGAAGTAATAACTACTAAATCAGTTGGCACATTTTCGTGCATACCAACGGTTTTGGTTTTTACCTTGGCAATTTTGTCTACATTTTCCATGCCTTCTATTACTTTACCAAATACACAGTAGCCCCAACCGTCCATGCTTGGCATGGTATGGTTTAAAAATTCGTTATCTACTAGATTTATAAAAAACTGAGCTGTTGCACTATGTGGATCCATGGTACGAGCCATAGCTAGTGTTCCACGTTCATTTTTAACACCGTTAGTAGCTTCATTTTGCACAGGTGCATTGGTTTCTTTTTCATCCATACGCACGCCCATGCCGCCACCTTGAATCATAAAATTAGAAATAACTCTATGAAAGATTGTATTAGCATAAAATTCACTATCTACATATTCTAAGAAGTTAGCCACAGTTTTTGGGGCTTGCTCTTCAAAAAGCTCAATTAAGATATCCCCAGAGGATGTTTCTAAAAGTACTACTGGATTGGCCATACATTTTCTCCTAAAATCAATTTTTCCAAGTTTTAATAACAAACTCTATCATCTTGAACGCAACATGTCAAATTAATTCCTAATTAGCAACTTAGGCATATTGACTAAAAAACATAAATAGCATGTACATACTGCTTATGTTTTATCCAATCATTACACAGACTTTAATAAGCATTTAATATAATAAATTTTATACTATAAAACGCTTATTCATCATCGCTTTTAACATACTTGCAAGTTTTTTCAGGGCAACTAATCTTGCGAGCACCTCCGCGCAAGACTTTGTGTACCAATATGGGTGATGAACACTCAGGGCATTTTTCCGCAATGGGGAAGTCCCACAAAGCATAATCGCATTGTGGATACTGGTCACAAGCAAAGAATATTTTGCCACGTTTGGAGCTTTTTTCAACAAGCGTACCCTTCTCACAGTTAGGGCACGGAACTTTTGTAGAAAATGGCTCAGTATGCTTACAATCTGGATATTTTGTACAAGCAATGAAGCGGCTTCCTGTGCGTGCTTTTTTGACCACTAAATCACCATCACAATCTGGGCAAGCTCCCACAACTTCACGCACTATACTTTCACGCTCAGTTGGAGTTATCACGCCATTTTCATCGCGCACAAAGTTTGTAGTGTAGCGACAATCTGGATAACCAGAACAAGCCAAAAATGTACCAGCCTTGCCAAATTTTATAAGCGTTGGCTTGCCACACTCTGGGCATACAATATCTGTTTCAATGCCAGTTTTTACACTTTGCATATTTTTAGATGCAGCATCAAGAGTAGGTGTAAAATCTTTTGCAAAGTCTTGCATTAGCTTTACCCAGTCATTTTTGCCCTCTGCCACCTTATCAAGGTTTTCTTCCATTTGAGCAGTAAAGCCCACGTCCATTAAAGTCTTAAAATGTTCGCGTAGTTGATCGCAAACAATATTACCAAGATCAGTGGGGGAAAAATGCTTTTCAGCCAATACCACGTAATCTCTATCCTGCAAGGTAGAAATGATGCTAGCATAGGTTGAAGGACGCCCAATGCCCTTTTCTTCAAGCTCACGTACAAGCGAGGCTTCACTATAACGTGGTGGAGGCTGGGTGAATTTTTGCTCTTTCTTTAATTCTTCAACCTTAAGCTCTTGGCCTTTGCTTAAAGTTGGTAAATCAGCATCACTATCATCAGTGCTACGTGGGTAGGCAGCAGTCCAACCCGCAAAAAGCATACGCATGCCTTTCACGCGCCACAAAGTTTTACCGCATCCAATGCTTACAACAGTATCATGAAAACGCGCCGCAGCCATTTGTGATGCCACAAAGCGCGACCAAATCAGCTTATATAATGTATACTGCTCAGGAACTATGTGGCCTTTGACCATTTCTGGGGTGATGCTAACGTCAACAGGGCGTATGGCTTCGTGAGCATCTTGAGCACCGCCCTTGCTTTTATATACACGCCCCTTTGCGGGTAAAAATTCCTTACCATAATTTTTTAAGATAAAATCTGCCGCTGCATCGCGAGCTTCATCAGCAATGCGCACAGAGTCAGTACGCATATAGGTAATAAGTGCTGTAATGCCCATACCTTCAATATCAACCCCCTCATACAAGCGCTGTGCAATACTCATGGTGCGCTTGGCAGAATAGCCATGGCGTTGGTTGGCACTTTGTTGCAAGGTGGAAGTAATAAATGGCGGTAGAGGCGCTTTTTGACGCTCTTTTTCTTCAATATTTTCAACAATAAAAGGATTACTTTTAATCTCTTTTTCTAAAGCATCAGCTTCTTCAGCATTAGCTACATGAGCCTTTTTGCCGCTAATTTTATATAGGTCAGCCTTCATGCTTGGGGGCATTTCAGCCGCAAGCATTGCCTTAAATAGCCAGTATTCTTCAGGCTTAAAGGCTTTGCGTTCTTCCTCACGCTCCACAATTAAACGCAAAGCAACAGATTGCACGCGCCCAGCAGAAATTCCACGTTTAACATACTTCCACAAAAGTGGAGAAATTTTATAACCCACAAGGCGATCAAGTATGCGCCTTGCTTGTTGAGCATCAAAAAGATGCACATTAAGCTCACGAGGATTTTCTAAAGCTTCACGAACTGCCTTAGCTGTAATTTCGTTAAACTGAATACGCTGGATATTTTGAACTTTATCTTTAATAAGCTCAGCCACGTGCCAAGCAATTGCCTCACCCTCACGATCAGGGTCAGGTGCAAGATATACTACTTCCGCCTTGGCGGCGGCACTTCTTAAATCGCTTACAACTTTTTGTTTATTTTCAATAACTTGATACTGAGGCTCAAAATTGTTTTTTTCATCAACGCCTAAAGAACTGGCGGGTAAATCACGCACATGCCCAACACTTGCTAAAATTTGATATTTAGCGCCAAGGAATTTTTTTATGGTCTTCACCTTTGCGGGTGATTCTACAATGATAAGATTTGTTGCCATGCGAACCTCAATGTTGCCCCTAAAAGAAAACGGGGTCAAAATATTTTTTAGCCAGAAGAAACATACGGAAAAATTTACATTCGTCAAGACTTGAAAGGCATATTTAATTATATTTTGTAGACAATCGCTAATTTATTTTGTATCAGACCACCTAGGAAAACACTATGCCAAAAACATATTCCATTATAATACTTTGCTTTTGCTGGATTATTGCTGGGTGCGCCTCTCAAAACTCCGGTACGGACTTTGCGAGCGCAAGCCTAGAAAATCCCTTGCAAGTTCCACTCATTGCTGGTAGCCCAAGCGTCCACATTGTAACGAAGAATACAACTCAAGCTCAAGTTGACATTAGTGGACTATTGATTGCCCTGTTGCAAAGTGAATACGATATGCAAATAGCAAACAATGCGCAAAGTGCAGATTATATTATAGAATTAACTGTGGATAGCTTTGGCAAAATTGGCTCACAAAGTAGCTCCGCCAGTGCAGGTGATGTTGCCCTACCAGCCTTATCAGGCGCGGCCCTTGGGGCTCAGATTGGTTCATCCATTGATGGTGGTGAAGGGGCGTTATGGGGTGTTGGCATTGGGGCTGCGGCTGGCGTTGGCTTAGGGATGCTTGCCGCAAGTGGAACTGATTATATTTGGGAAATGATAGTTGAAGTAAATATTGAAGATAAACAAAATGAGAACTTCACTTCACGGATTGAGGCTAAAGCGCAAGGCAAGGATATGGACGCTTTAGAAGCCTCACAAGCACTTGAAAATGAAATTGCTTGGGCCATCGTTCGAGCATTTAAAAAGACTTATTAAACGGACTAATTTATTAATGAAAAACTTCTCTAAAATTTTTACATGTCTTATATTATTGTTATTTACAGCCTGTACACCAAAAGAAATTAATTTTGAAGAAATAGTACTAGTTTTACAATCTGAAAGCATGCAACTCAAAGAACATAAGCCTGACAATAAAGCAGTTTATGTTTTAGCAAGGCAAGATGAAAGCAGGGTTGATGACTTACAAGCGGCACTTGAGCAAAGTATACGCTTAAAAGGTTATGATATTACAACAAACCCCAGCAATGCAGGTTATATTATCCATGTTGCCATACCAGCCATGGGATCCTTTAGCGAAGATGATTTGCTAAGCATTATAAAAGCAGGCTATGGCGAAGATATAAAACAAAAAGCATATTTAAATGACGATGATAAACAATTTGCCATAGTTGCAGACGTTTTAGCCGTTGCTCGCTTTATACCAAAAGAAGTTCGCCGCCGCCCTGCTGTGGTGACAACCACTTCAAAGCCAAGCATACTTGCTGAAAATTCTACCCGTATCATCACTGCCATACCAGAAGATGATGACTACACTACCGCCCAAGCTAGGGCTTATCTTGTACAAAATATAGCCAATAAAGTTGTAACAAGCTTACCCTAAAAATCCTAAAATTACACAAGCTAGCTTGTGGGCGGAAATTCACAAAAAACACCTACTTCACGCAGAG
>CAYJCI010000076.1:0-8682 GCA_964368595.1 uncultured Desulfovibrionaceae bacterium | reverse complement strand
CTATTTGCCATGCTTACTCCTGCATCATGCCAAGATTGCGTAAAAAGTTGACATCCTCAGTCCAATTTTCACGAACCTTAACCCAAAGCTCCAAATGCACTTTGCCATCAAGTAATTTAATAAGTTCTTTTCTAGCCTCTGTGCCAATGGTTTTTAAGGCTGAGCCTGCTCGTCCAATAACAATGGATTTGTGCGTAGGCCTTGCCACATAGATGACAGCATGAATAATAGTTTGGCCGCGGGCCTCATCTTCCTCCCACTGCTCAATGTCCACAGCGACAGAATATGGAATTTCTTGCTTTAAGTGCAAGAACAGCTTTTCACGAACAATTTCTGAAGCCATAAAACGCAAAGGTGCTGTGGATAATTGATCAGCAGGGAAGACAGCTGGAGCTTCTGGTAAAAATTTGTATACAAGCTTCTTAAATTCTTCCAAACCATTACGACGTAAAGCAGAAGCTGGGAAAATTTCAGCCTTTGGAAATATTTCACTTAATCTTGTTAAAAGTGGTAGCATCTTACTTTTATCGCTAAATAAATCAATTTTATTAACCAAGATGCAGACCGGCCTATCTTCTGCTGCCAAAGCTTCACCAAGAGTCGCAAGGTCAGATTTCAAAAAGTCGGGCTTGCGAATGTACAAATCACAATCCAAAAGCAATACTATCATATCTGCTTGAGCTAAACTTTGCCAGGCTGATTGGATCATTGTTTTACTTAAACGCCCGCGCACTTGCGCCATGCCAGGCGTATCCATAAATATAATTTGTCCATTATCTTCTGATAATATGCCTACAATTTGATTGCGTGTGGTTTGTGGGCGTGGAGTTACAATACTAACCTTTTGCCCAAGCAAAGCATTAAGCAAGGTAGATTTACCAGCATTGGGTGGTCCCATTAAGGCTACCCATCCACATTTATGAGCTTGTTCTTGTGAGTTTGTCATTTTTTCCCTTTTTTGGTGAGTTTACTGCGGGGAAATTTTTTAAAATTTCCTCCCAGACTCCCCTTAAAATAACGCCTTCGCCACTTACGTGGCTACTGCCTTATAATTATATGTAAAAAAATTTTTAACATATAGTAAACTTTAACGTCTAAAATATCCTTTCTGGATATTTTAAGAAACTATTTAAGCTGTTTTAATTTAGCACATACTTTTAATTTTCTTGCTCAAATCTAAATAAAGCTAGTTAATAGCAGATATGGCTTCATCTCGTCTTTTAACAATTAAGTATACTATGAATGCACCTATTAGCTTGCTTATAACCATTCCTGCAAAGCTAACAGGAGTTGCCATGCCAATAAGAGTTAAAAATACCAAGGTATCAAGAGGCACGCCTATTAAACTAGAATACAAAATCCTTTGAGCAAAGGGTTTTTTTGTAAATGTAAATACCGCCCAGTCAGCAAGCTCCCCAATGGCAAAAGCCACAGCAGAGGCAAAGGCAAGGGCAGGCGTTGCAAAATACCAACTTAATAAACAGCCAACTAGCATGGCCCAAAGGATGTGATGCCCCACTTTACGTTGAGCATAATCCCTTACCACAAAAATAAAACCCACAGCCAAGGATATTGGCGGCCACAAATCGCCACTTGGTAAAACCACTGGCGGGACATAGGCAAAACCCACATTGATAGCGAGAATTAACAATATATATATGATTACGTGTAACATGAGAGCACCATATGCAGGTTCTTGGCTGTCGTCAATGTTATAAGGGCTTAAACTGTTATTTTGCTCAATATTTATTATATTGGTTTAAAATAAAATTGCTAATGAGGAATTATTTATACGCTAGCTGGTTTTTCTTTGTTGCGGTAGGATTGTGCAAACTTTGCCTCTTTAATTTGTAAAATTTATATTTCCGTAAATTTTATAATAAAAAAGGGATGCCCTTGCGAGCATCCCTTTAATATTTTAATTAACTAAGGCTTAGAAGCTGTAGTTGAACATTAAGCCAACTCTGTAAGCGTCACGAGTCTCAGCCATTTGTTTCCATGTGTCACCGTTAACACCATTGAAGATGTAACCAACTTGAAGGATAGCGTCCAAGTTTTCATAGATTTCATAGGTGCTGTCGAAGTTAACTTCAACTAGGCTGTCGTCGGTGGTTAGGTAGAAGCCACTGTTGCCAACATTAGCAAGAGCGCCTCTTGCGCTACCAACATATTTAGCCATTTCAGTGCTGTTAGTACCGCCCCAGTAGGCTACACGAATGGTGTGAGTTAGATCTTCTACGAAAGAAAGATCTGTGATTTGTAGACCGATACCCCAAGTACCAGAGTAGTTCATCATAAGGTCGTAACCAAGGTTGGACCAGTCACCATCGTGGATGGAGAAGCCAATTTCGTTACCATCACCCAAGAAAGAGGTGAAGTTACCACAAGGGTTAAGGAATGGCATATTTTCAGAACCGTTGGAAAGATCGTCGTCATCGCCGCTACCATACCATGCAAATAGACCAGGAGTACCCCAATCCATTTGGTATTCAGCAAGACCCTTGATTAACCAACCATCACGGTCAAGAGATATTTTTTGACCATTAAAGGCTGAGCCAGTTGCTGTGCCTTCGCCTAGGCCAGTTACTGAACCGTAGTTTACGTCAAGTTCAAAATTCCATGCATTATATTGGAAGCCCATTGGTAGGCCAACCCAGAAAGCTGTACCATAGGAAGAATCAGCAATGATGCTACCTAGGTTGGTGATACCTGCGCCAGCAATATGTGATGGGATAAGACCTTGTGACACAACAGTAGCTGCGCCGCCTGCAAGGCCGTTAGTACCAAGTACGTTTTTACCAATCATGCCACCAAGAATCCAAGGAGTAACTTTCCAGCCATCGCCTTGTAGTGGTACAAATAGGGTGAATAGGTCTACGTTATCAAGGTAGTTAGCAGGGTTGTCATTAAGGCCGCCTGTGTAGTTGTCATTGTATGGACGAGCCCAAGCAAAGCCAACGCTAGCCATATCATTAATTTTGTAAGACATAACGATAGCGGCTGTCATGTCGTCAAGTACAGCAGAACCACCAGCTACGTTAGGAAGGGTCAAAGGTTGAATACCCATGCGTACGCTAAGTTCAGTGTTTGGTACTACCCAATCAAGATATGCGCTACGAACTTCAATAACTTTTTGGTCTGCGCCAAGAGCTGCGCCACCGCCGTTGCTACCCCAAGTGCTATCGCCAATTTCAACAGCAAGAGTACCGGATAGGGTTTCAGAAGCTACTGCGTCTAATTGTAGACGAATACGTTGAAGAGAAGCAAAAGTATCGCTTTTGTCTGGTTTGTTGAATTGAGAATCAACCATACCAAAACCAAAAATCCATTGACCTTTAGCAGCAAAATCAATAGCAGATGCGCCAGTGGCTACGCCAAGTAGCATACCTGCAGTAAGACATAGGGTAACAATCTTTTTCATGTTAAATCCTTCCTTAAAAAAATATTCTGCTTTGTGCAGATTTTTCAAATACTTACTCTGAAAAAAATGAGTAAGTTCACCTCAACCACTAGTTAAGTTACACAAAATTGGTAAAAATGCAAGGTTTTTGGTACAAAAAATTTAACTTTAGTTGTAAAAAAAATTTTTCCTGTATTAATAAATTCTGTAAAATGCTTTTGTACAAAGGCTATCGAGCCTAACTGATGCTTTTGAGAATAGTAAAAAAATTTGTGAATGGGCTTTTTTTAATGTGTTTTTCACTAACAGAACTAAAATATTCTTGAATTGTAGTATTGTTTTTTTATTTCTTTAGGTGTATACTGATTTGGTATTCTTGTGAGAATTTTTTGTGGAGACGATGTGGTTCAGATAACAAAATCTTATAAAAACTTTGGCATTATTGGGAGTGCCTTTATAGGTATTACCATTATATTGGCTTTAGTGGTATTTTTCTCTATGCAAACGCTTGATAGTAGTCAGCGTAAGTATTCTATGTCTGTGCTTAATGAAGTGGCAAGTAACCATGCCCAAATGATACATATGTTTGTTGAAGCAGCCAAAGGACAAGCTAAAAACTACACCATAATGCCTGATGGCACCTATGAATTTATTGCTCAAAGAGCCTTGCAAGATATTATTGACCCTTCCTTAAAAAATCATATCGAATTTTATATACTTAATAAAAATGGCACCGTTATTAGCGCCATTGGCGAAGAAATTGAAAAAGGTGCAAACGCTTTAAGCACTCTTGGTATAAAAAAATACGATAGGGCTAAGCCTGCGTTTTTCAGTCTTTATGTGGGTGAAGGTGAATGCTACGTGAGCCTTGTGCCTATGCGTAGTGAAAACTGGACTGCTGTTGCACTTTTACCTGTGGATGGTTTGCGTGAAGATGCCTACTCTTCATTATATTTTGTAATAGCCGCACTTTGTGTCTGGATAGTATTTTGTACAAGCTTTGCATTTTATTTCATGTATAGTTTGCGTAAAACCTATGTCACGGCAACGGCATATGCCGATAAATTGCATGAAACAATAAATGAAATTCCTTGTGGTATTGTGCGATGTTTAAATGATGAAGCTTGGACAATAGTTGATTATTCTGAATCATTACCAACTATTCTGGGCATAGGGAATGATGAAATTAGCACAGTGTACAATAATTGCTGGCGTGACTTCATTCACCCTGATGATAGTGATATTGTTAAAAACATGGTGCCTGAAGTTGGCGGGGATGTTTTAACTGCTGAATACCGAATTAAGCGTAAAGATGGCAGTAGCATATATGTTATGGACCGTACAAAGCTTGTGGAAACTAATGGTGAGTCCTGGCTTTGGTGCGTCATTCTTGATGTTAATGATTTGAAGAAATCTCAAGTTCAAGAACACAACATGGTGGGTAGGTATAAGCACCTGCTTGAGATGTCAGATAATGTTTTATACGAATATGATATTGAATCTGATCAGCTAAGTGTTTCCTTAGAGTTTTTCAAAAAATTTGAATATGCTTTGCCTGATGGAGATGAATTAAATTATTACCCCATAGATAGCGATATTATACATGCAGATGACATGGATTTATTTAAATCTATGCAAATGCGCATTAAGGTTGGCGGTAAGGTTACGGCAGCGCTTTTGCGTATTAAAAAGCCCGATGATGATTGGATCTGGTGCCAATTACGCCAAACTGCTTGGACAGATGATAAAGGAAAGCTCAAGGCAATTGGTAAAATTGATAACGTGGATAAAGAAACGCGCACCCTTCAAAAATTACAAGATGACGTGCAGCGTGACTCTTTTACATCATTATATAATAAGGTGGCCACTGAGGAATTGATTAATAAGGAAATTATTTTTAATCCTGACGCTCGTGGGGCATTTTGTATTATAGATATTGATAATTTTAAGATGGTTAACAGCTCATTTGGTCATGCCATGGGTGATATGGTCATAAAAAATCTTGCAAATGGGCTCTCGCATATTTTTAGAAGTAATGATATTGTAGGACGCATAGGTGGAGATGAATTTATTGTCTACATCAAAAATATGCCTAATTTAAGGCCGTTATTACAAAAAGTTGATAATGTTCAAGAGTACTTTAGGCAAACTTTTGAAGATAATAATGTGAAGGTGTCCATTTCTTGTAGTATTGGTATTGCTCTGTTCCCTAAAGATGGCGAAAGTTATGATGAATTATATCGCCGTGCGGACAAGGCTTTGTATAGGTCGAAGATGACCAAGGATGCATACCATTTCTACGATGCTGAGCTTGATGAAGAATAGCTGGCATAAAAGCCAATAGTGGCTTTTGCGGATAAGAACCAATAAAGATAGACGTAAGTTTTGCGTTCATCTATATAGTAAATAAGGTTTTGTTGTGGAAGGATGACGGCATTTAACCATAACAACCACAAACCAAAGGAGCGTGTATGGACGGGACTGTTTCAGTAGGCGCTTTTTCAAAAAGTCCTTTGCCCGGTCGTATGGATTTCGTGCAAGCCATTACCGGTGCAGTACTAGCACTATTTACTTTGATACATTTAGTATTTGTAAGTACAGTGTTAATTAGCCCTAGCCTAATGAATGGCCTTGGTTGGATTTTAGAAGAATTGTACCTTGCCCAAGTCGGTGGCCCACTTATTTTGTTGATCATGATTGTACACTTTGTGATTGCAGCAAGAAAAATGCCTTTCCAAGTGGGAACTTTGCCTGTGTTCTACAGCCATGCAAAGCAAATGAAGCATTGTGATACTTGGCTTTGGCTAGCTCAAGTTGCAACTGCCATTTTACTTTTAGTGATGGTTACAAGCCATATTTATGTTATCCTAACATCCTTGCCAATTAGTGCTGAAACTTCAGCCATGCGTGAGCAAGGTGGATGGTCGCCATTTTATTTTGTGCTACTTATCTGTGTTGGTATACATCTTGGTATTGGTCTTTTCCGCATTGGTGTGAAATATGGCTATATTACAGCCGAAAATCGTGCCCTGTGGACCAAGCGTACATGGTATCTTATTGCTGCCTATGTGGGTCTTGGCCTTTTGACCATGATTCGCTTCCATTTTATTAGTGTAACCTAAGCCAACTAGAAGGAGAGCACATGCGTACTTTTCAAACAGACCTTTTGTGCATGGGGGCTGGCCTTGCTGGTGAACGTGTAGCTGTGGAAGCTGCACAGGCAGGCTTTAATGTAATTTGCCTTTCGGTAGTTCCCCCCAAGCGTTCACACTCCTCCGTTGCCATGGGCGGCATGCAAGCAGCGCTTGCAAACTCTGCCATGAGCCAAGGAGACTCAACCGACGTTCACTTTACTGACACAGTTAAAGGTTCAGACTGGGGTTGTGACCAAGAAGTAGCTCGTTTATTTGCCAATACAGCTCCCATAGCCATGCGCGAAATGGCTTGGATGGGCGTGCCTTGGAGCCGTGTTGTACCTGGTAAACATACATATTATAAAGGCGGCAAACCTTTTGAAGCTGAAGAGCTTGAAGAAAAGCGCGGCCTTATTCACTCACGTGCCTTTGGTGGTACTGCTAAATGGCGTACTTGTTATACATCTGATGGTACAGGCCACTCAGTATTATTTACCTTAGATAACAGGTTATTACAGCTTGGCGTTGCAGTGCATGACCGTATGCAAGCTGAAGCCCTCATTCATGATGGCGACACTTGTACTGGTTGTATCTGTCGTTGTTTACGTACAGGCGAGCTTGTAGCTTATAGAGCTAAAGTTACTCTAATTGCTACTGGTGGTTATGGTCGTATTTATCCTGCAACTACCAACGCTATTATTTGTGATGGTGGTGGTCAAATTACAGCTCTTGATACTGGTATTGTACCTCTTGGTAACATGGAAGCTGTGCAATTTCACCCCACAGGCACAGTGCCCACAGACATCTTGGTAACAGAAGGTTGCCGCGGTGATGGTGGAACATTGCTTGACGTTAATGAATATCGTTTCATGCCTGATTATGAGCCAGAAAAGGCAGAGCTTGCTTCTCGTGATGTTGTGGCTCGTCGCATGATTGAGCATATGCGTAAAGGCCTTGGCGTTAAAAGCCCTTATGGTGAGCATTTGTGGCTTGATATTCGTCACCTTGGTGAAAAGCATATTACAACTAACTTACGTGAAGTATATGACATTTCAACCAAGTTCCTAAACGTTAACCCAATTCATCAGCTTATTCCTGTACGTCCAACTCACCACTATAGTATGGGTGGCGTACGTACAAATAAAGACGGTGCAGCTTATGGTCTTAAAGGCTTATTCTCAGCAGGCGAAGCAGCATGTTGGGATATGCACGGCTTTAACCGCTTAGGTGGTAACTCACTAGCTGAAACTGTTGTTGCTGGCCGCATTATTGGTAAAAAGATTGTTGAATACCTACAAGGTTATGAAACAAGCTTTAGCACAGCAGCAGCCGATGCCGCATTTAAGCAAGTTGCTGAGCGTATTGATGACATGAGTTCAGGTCGCAAGGGCAATGAAAATTGCTACGAGCTTCGTGAAATGTTATTTAAGACCATGATGGATAATGTTGGTATTTTCCGTAATGGTACTGACTTACAAAAAGCCGTTGATGAGTTACAAGAATTGTTAGCTCGCTCCGAAAAGATTGCTCTTAAAGGCCATAACCAAGGCTTTAACCCTGAGCTTTCAATGGCCTTACGCATTCGTGGTATGATTAAGCTTGGCCTTTGCACAGCCTATGGTGCTCTTATGCGTACTGAAAGTCGTGGTGCTCACACTCGTGAAGACTTCCCCGACCGTAATGACAAAGAATGGTTGAACCGCACCCTTGCCACTTGGAAGGAAGGCGATTCTTTGCCGACACTTAGCTATGAAGATGCAACACCTTGGTATGAAATCCCACCTGGTGATCGCGGTTATGGCGGTGGTAGCACAATTCAAACAACCATACCTAAGAGCAAGCTTCGCCCACTCGGTGGAGCATAAAAGTAGGAGAGAAATTATATGGGACGTAAACTGCATATTGAAATCATGCGTTACAATCCTTTGGACCCACAAAGTGTACCGCATATGCAATCCTTCTACCTTGAGGAGCACTTGAGCATGACGCTCTTTGTTGCTCTCATGCAATTGCGTGAAACTCAAGATGCCACACTACAATTTGATTTTTGTTGTCGTGCGGGTATCTGCGGTTCATGCGGTATGGTTATCAACGGTAGACCAGGCCTTGCTTGCTCAACCCAAACTGCAAACCTGCCAGATCATATTG
>CAYJCI010000075.1:5232-8961 GCA_964368595.1 uncultured Desulfovibrionaceae bacterium | reverse complement strand
TCAGTGCTTATGGGGCGTTCGTCTGGGTCAACCAAATGTATGAGTACGGAAATGGTTGTATCTCTAACTTCTGCTTGAATGCCAGTTGTGAGTGCCTCACCGCCGTTGGCGTCGGTTACTTGGCGAGCGGCATTTACCATTTGATTTTTAACTCGGTGCAATTCTTCTTTTGACATGCCAGATGGCACCACAGCTTGAGCAAAGGCAAAGTCTGATTCAACTCGCGGCATAAGGTCAAAGCCCATACGCCCAGATGCAACATAACTAGCTGTAACTATAAGTATAGCTAGCCCAATGGCCACGGTAACATAGCGCTTGTGTAGAACTTTACCAACAAATGGCCCGAAGGTATTTTGTACAAAATTAAGGAATCTTGCGCTAAAGCGCCTTTGCCATGCGCTAAAAGCACGGAAAGGGGCAGTTAACGGAGAACCATCGGGATTATAGTCTATATTTTCGTTGTTCTCGCGTTTTTTGAGGTGGCTTAAATGCGCTGGCAAAACGTAAACACTTTCAATGAGTGAGCAAGTAAATACAGCAATAACAATTAAGGGTATTACCATCCAAACTTTGCCCATGACACCAGGGATAAAGAGCATGGGCATGAATGAAATCATATTTGTTAATACGGAGAATGTAACAGGCCCTGCAACTTCCTTGGTGCCTTTAATGGCAGCTTCTAGAGGGGTTACCCCACGTTCAAGCCAAGCGCTAACATTTTCCCCCACCACAATAGCATCGTCAACAACAATACCAAGGGTAATAATAAAGGCAAACATGGAAATAACATTTAAGCTAATACCAAAAGGCACAAAAAACCAAAATGCACCTAATATGGATACTGGAATGCCAAGGCTAACCCAAAAAGCCAGTGATGGGCGTAAAAATATTGATAAACATAAAAAAACTAATACAACACCCAAGAGGGCATTTTCTGTCATTAATTCTTTGCGTTGTTCATAGACGTCAGCCATGTTTTTTTGTTCATAAACTCGCAAATTACCAGGCATAATGGCATTATACTTATCCATGATTTTTAATGAAGCTTTGGCCACTTCTGTGGGGTCTTCATTACCAAGGCTGTAAATTTCAATGGAGAGGGCATCTTCTCCATTAAATTCGCTCCAGCGTCTGGTGTCGTCAAAAGTGTCTGTAATTATTGCTATATCTTCTAATAAAAGGCGGCTGCCGTCTGCATTGGTGCGTATGGCAATATTGGCAAAATCTCTTGCGTAGTCACGACGCTCATTAAGGCGTAATAAAATATCCCCACTACTAGCATTTACACTACCGCCACCTTGCTGCACTGCGCCAGTTCCAATGGCGCTGGCGACTTCTTCCATGGTGAGGGCATAACGCCTTAAATTTTCTTGAGATATTTCTACCCAAACTTCATGGTCTCTTGTGTTTTCAAGCTCCACTTGGGTAATAGCTGGGTCTTGGATTAAATCTTCTTTAATAAGTTCAGCCCAGTAACGTAAGGATGCTGAGTCCACATTGCCAGCTACCATAAGTTCAATGGCTTCACGCCGTGATGAGCGTAAGGAAATGGTGGGGCGCTCTGCATCTAGGGGAAAAGTGGTAATGCGGTCAACTGCTGCCTTTACATCTTGTAAGAGCACATTACCATCCACCTCATCAGTACCTTCAATTATTACAGAGGCAACACCAGTGCTCATGGTTGCAGTGGTTTCTTCCACGCCATCAAGTCCTTGCACTGCTTCTTCAATGGCCTGTACAACGCTTTTTTCCATCTCTTCAGGTGTAGCACCATTTACTGTTACGGAAACAGTGACCTCCGTAATTTCAAAATATGGAAAAACCTCACGCCGAACTTGCGATGCCACAATGATACCGCCAATCATCAGCACAACCATCAACAAGTTTGCCGCCACAGGGTTAGATGCCATCCAACCCACAGAACCGCGGGTTAAACTTTTGGGTATGGCTTTATTAGGGCTACTCATGCTTATTTACCCTCAGGACCTTGTTTTGCTTTTGTACTTGTGGTGTTATTTTTAGGTTTTGAAATGCGTATAGGCATATTTTGTATAGGGGCGCCCAGCGGAGATGTGATTATTTTTTCATCTTGTGTAATACCAGTGGTAATTACCACATGCTTAGCATCCTTCCAGGCAACTGTAACTGGGCGAATGTCTAGTGTATAGGCTTGAGTTTGGGCAGTTTTTTGCCCTTGCTTTGCTTTGGCGTGTTGCTCCGCTTCTGGTTTGGGAGGCTTTGCATCAATTTGTGTAGCCTGAGGTACAGCTACCCAGATGGTATCATTACCACGCAAGGCCACACGGGGGAGAGTTACAACATTTTTAAGCATTCCAGCCTGCAACTCAACGCGCACTTGGTCACCTAATAATAAATGCGGTTGCTCACTTTTTAAGCCCAAAGGATCTTCAACGGTAACAAGTATACGACCCATGCGTGTACTTGCATTAAGTGAGGCGATGGTGTGCAAGACCTTACCTTGGCGCATATTATTTGTGGCGGTATAAACATTAACTTTAATACCATCAAATACGTTTATGCCAAGTGCTTGTAGCTTGTCTAAAGGTATGGCTGCTTCTATGTGGTATTCGTCAGTGCCGGCAATGGTTGCCAAGGTATCTGAACTTGAGGCTTGGCTACCTAGTGATACATTTCTGCTCAGCACGAGGGCATTGTATGGTGCTGTAATCTTGGTTCTTTCAAGGTTGAGCTTGGCTTGAGCTTCGTCAGCTTCGGCTGCTTGCAGGTTGGCTTTTGCTTGGGCTAATTGTGGCTCGCGCAGTGCAAGGGCTGTTTTCTTTGCCGCATCTGGCATGATTTTTTCCAATTGTTCAAGCTCAGTACGGGCAACTCTTTGTTGACCCATTTCTAATTGATAATTGGCCTTGGCTTCAGCAAGGGTGCTTTTTTTAAGGGCTAAAGCATTTTTATAGTCAGCGGAGTCCAATTGTAAAATCAAATCATCTTTTTTAATGATACCGCCAGGTTCAAAATTGAGGCCCAATTTTTCTACCTGCCCTGAAACACGAGCCCGCACAATAGTTTCTTGAGCGGCTTTTACTGTTCCAAGTGCGCTAACGCTAATGGGTGCATCTTCTTGAATTGCAGATATGGTAACAACCATGGGGCTACTTACAGGTGGCTTAATTCTTTTGCTAGTTGGTGCTGTAAAAATAAATAACCAAGCCAAAATGGCACCTGCACTCACTATGAGTACAACCTGTAAGGGGGTGGAAAGCTTGTTGAAAAGGGGTAAATTAAATGATTTCATCGTTGTTCCAATTAGTTCGGGGTAATAGTGCTGTCAGCATTGGCTGGCGTGGGCACAAAATTGCTGTTAATGGGAAATTGCAAAGAACCAAGGGCACGGTAAAGGGTAATACGTGCTTGAACCACTGTTGTTTTTTGTTTGGCTATGGTGCGCTGTAGTGATTGTAGCGATTTTAACTCCACAATGAAATTTAAGTAATCACTAACTCCACCAAGATAACTATTGCGAGCTTCGGTTAACGCAGCCACTGTGAGTATGTATTGCTCTTCAAGTAAGCGTAAATTTTCAAGTTCACCTTTTTCAGTAGCAAGGGCATTATCCACTTCTTGAATGGCAGTAGCTACTGTTTTAGCGTAACTTTGTACGTTAATATCCGCTTCTGCTCTGGCACGGGCTTCATCTGCTGCCAATGCTCCACCATCAAATAGAGGGAAAGCCAAAGAACCCACGAGGCTTGC
>CAYJCI010000075.1:0-5132 GCA_964368595.1 uncultured Desulfovibrionaceae bacterium | reverse complement strand
CTGCCAATGCTCCACCATCAAATAGAGGGAAAGCCAAAGAACCCACGAGGCTTGCCACCCAATTTGTAAAAAGTAAGGATTGTGAAGCCGCATCAAAAACTTGTGATGCTGTTAAACGCAAAGATGGATAACGCTTGGCATGGGCGGCTGATACGTCCCAGTCAGAGGCTTCAAGCCTAGCCCAAGCGGCATTTACGTCAGGCCTTGCGTCAAGAAGTTGTACGGGTAAGCCAGGCTCAGGCATGGGGCCCAAGGTGGGGAGTGGGGCGGACTCATTAATATTTAAGCCAGTTCCTGGCAGTGTCCCCTGTAGTACTGCAAGTTGATTGCGTAAAATTGCGGCCTGTTGTTCAAGCACTGGTATTTCTGCCTTGGCTGATGCTAAAAGTGCTTGTTGTTGTAGCACTTCAAGGCTGGTACTAAGGCCATTATTAAAACGAGAGATTTGCACCTCTACCAAGTTTTCATTGATGGAAATTTGCTCATTAAGCACAGCAAGTTCAGCTCTATTGCCTAATAACGCTGCCCAAGTATCGGCTACAGCTCCGGCAACGGTTATGGCCGCAGTTTGTAAATCATTTCGCGTGGCTTCGGTGCGCAAAAGCTCGGCTTGACGCTCAGAATTTATGCGCCCCCAAAAATCAAGTTCATAGGATATACTTCCACCAAGGCCAAATGATTCAGAAAGTGCTTCTTTTTGTGATGAACCTTCGGTTGATTGTCTTGACGTTCGTAGAGTTGCGGCATCAGCATTTAGGTTAATTTGCGGGAAAAATTCCGCCGCTTCCCTTCTGGCAAGGGCTTCACTTTGGCGCAATTTGCCCCATGCGGTTAAAATGTCAAAGTTTTCTCCAAGTGATTTGTTCATTAAATTATTAAGATCTTCACTGGAAAAATTATGCCACCATGGGCTTGTGGCATTTTGTGCTGAATTTTCTTCTGTCATTGTGGACATGTATTGCGAAGGTATTGCTGCTGGTAATTCTTTTTGTTCATCCCTAGCAGATGGAGCAATAACAGCACAACCTGTTAATGAAAACAGTAATATACAGTGTAGTAATATGTGGCAAAGTGGCATAGTTCTCTCAAGTGATTTATCTTAAAAATATATGGGTAGATTTGTTTATACATCACAATTATTAAAAATTTCTTAAGGCACAACATAGCAAAACAATAAATATAGCACAATGTTTTAGCATGGGGGTATTTCTGGAATAAGCAAAATATGTGCCGCTTATGGCTTTCAGAATTCATTTTTATTTTAAATAGTTAAATAGGATAATCTGATTTGCTAGTTTGGAAAATATGTTTAATTAAAGTACAATGTATAATTTTTATACATTGATTTTGCGTTGTTTTATAATAAAACTTAGTTAAACAGTATAAATTTATATCTTCTTGACACTGTGTTTTTTGCACTTTATAGGGAATATTTGTTATAGGGATATATAATGTATGTAATTAGATTTTGCTAAACAGTATTCTTTTAATTTTAAGTATAAAGTTTTGTAATGCTTATCCGATGTTCTCTTATAGCAGAGATTGGTTTTAGTACTGCATTTAAATGTTATACTTGGAGAGTGATATGTTTTTGAAAAATTTGTCGATCCGCATAAAGCTTATGGTAGCAACTGGTGCTATTGTTTTAGCATGTATCTTTGGTTTAGCTTATATTATGAATAGTCTAAACTATTTAGCAGATAGTGCTGAAAAGTTAAGCCGCCCTCAAGTGCAAACCATACTAACCTCAGCGGCCTTAGCTCACTCTCGCTGGGCCTCTGAAGTTCAAGAGCACTTGCTAACTCAAAAAACATCCAAGCTTACAGTTACCACCGATGGTCGCCAATGCGCTTTTGGGAAGTGGTTTTATAGTGATGCCAAAAAAGATGTTGAATCTGAATATCCTGATTTAAAACCAATATTTGGTGAATTGGACGAATTGCATATTGCAGTACATGAAAGTGCTATTAAAATTCAAGAACGTCTTGATAGCCAAGATCTTTCTGGTGGCATTTATATTTTTACAAACACAACCTACCCTCTTGTATTAAAAGTTGAAGAATTACTTTTTAAGGCAAGAGATATTGCAGATTTGAGCTCATTAGACTTTTTGCAAAGTATCTTAACCTTTATTGAAGAGCGCTCCAGTGCTTTAATAATAATGAGCATCTTGTTTTTCATATGTTTTCCTTTATTTTCTTTCTTACTTATTTCAAGTATTTCAAAGCCCATTAACACCCTTATGCAAGGTGCAAAACGCATTGCTAATGGTGAGTTTGTACCAGTGGAACTTGAGCAACAAGACGAAATGGGCCAATTAGCCATTTCATTTAACCATATGGTAGTTGATCTTAAGAAAAACCTAGGCCTAGCCCAAGCCTTGATGAAGGGCATAACCATGCCATTTATTGTTTGTAATACTGAGGGCAAGGTAATGTTTGTAAACTCCATGATGCTAGACTGCTGGGGTGAAAAACGTAGCGCTGAAGATTGTATTGGTGATACATCGGGCGGTGTTATGTATGGTGTCTCCAACAGGACTACACGTCTTGATAAAATTATTAAAGATGGCACAACAGTGCGTGACTCTCAAGTGCATGTTGTTTTGCGCGATGGATCTGAAAAATTCTTTAACGTAAATGCCTCACCATTACGTGATATGGATGGTGAAGTTATTGGCGTTGTTGCTTTGTATAGTGATTTGTCCCAAATCTATGAGCAACAAATGCAGATTGAAAAATTGAATGATAGCATTTACTTATCAGCAAATGAAGCCAATAGAATTTCTAACAAACAATCAGCTGAGCTTGAAAAACTAGTGCTACAATTAGAAAATACTGCGCAAATGGCTGAAAAACAGGCCCAAGCGTCGTATTCATCCACCAATAGTTTGCAGCAGATTACTGATGGCATGCGCCAAATGGCAAGTGAAGCATTAGCAACCCAAGAGGCTGCAAGTGCTGTGCGTAGTGAAGCTGATGATGGCATGGAAATTCTTACCCAAACTATCGATTGTATTGGCCAAGTATCACAGCACACTTCGGTTGTAGCCAATGATATGAAGGCTCTTGATGTTTCTGCTGAAAATATTGGGCGAATCCTTAACCTCATTAAAGATATTGCAGATCAAACCAACTTGCTTGCGCTAAATGCTGCCATTGAGGCGGCTCGCGCAGGGGATGCTGGCCGCGGTTTTGCTGTCGTTGCTGATGAAGTTCGTAAACTAGCTGAAAAAACCATGGAAGCTACTAATGAAGTTGCCTCCGCTGTTAATAGCATTCAAAACAGTGTTCATAATTCAGTGGCAAGCACAAATACATCTGTAGAACTTACTCAAAAATCCACTGAACTAGCTAAAAAATCAGGCGAAAGTTTAGAACGCATTCGCCAAGTAACACAAAAATCAGTAGAAAGTGCGAATAGTATTTCTGAAGCTACAAATGCTCAGAGCAAGGAATCTGAGGCTGCCTTGCAAATGCTTGTGGAGATTAATGAGCAAGCCGACCAAACACAGCAAAATATGAGCATTTCAACAGAATATGCCGCAACATTACGTGAACTTTCCACAGATCTTAGAGCCATTATTGACAAAATGTGCGATGAAAGACGTAGTTGCGCTCGTTATGTATTTACAGAAGAAACCAGCGTGCGCTGGGATTCAGAAGAATTTGGCAATGGAATGACCGCCATTGTTAATATTAGTAGTGATGGTATGTGCTTAAAGCCAGATACCTTGCCAAGTAACCTGCCTGTGGGCTCAACCATTACCTTGCATAGCGTGGGCGGGCCACTGGCCACAGTATTTAAGGCTTTAACTGCTCATACTCGCTGGGTCACAGATAAGGGCGTTGGTATAGAATTTACTCAAACGCAAGCTATTGATACCCCAGCCTTGCAAGAGGTTCTTAGAAGATTACCTTCACCTATGCGTAATTTCACGAAGAATAATCCTAAATAAAAGCGAATTCAGCTAAATATAAAACCCCTTAAGTCCTGCTTAAGGGGTTTTTTGATGTGTTAAAATTATCATTCAAATATTTTCTTATATGTAATTATGATAATTTTTAAATGTGATATAGCAATTCATAGTGTAAATTATGAATTTTTGTTCGCATTTTCGCCAAGTGTATGTGCAAATATGTTTAGTGACAAGCGCATGTTTTTTTGTTATTTACACTGTGTTGCACCTTTAACCCCACAGGATGTGAGTTATGTCTAAACTACATTACAAGCGTGTTTTGCTTAAATTGAGTGGTGAGGCCCTTGCCGGAGAGCAAAAGAACGGCATTGACCCTGAAACAGTTTCCAGAATTTGCCAAGAAATTGGTTCAGTGGTTAACCTTGGTTTGGAAGTAGCACTTGTAATTGGTGGTGGTAATATTTTCCGCGGGCTTTCTGCCTCTGCTAAGGGGATGGAACGTTCCTCAGCTGACTATATGGGCATGCTCGCAACAGTGCTTAATGCACTAGCGGTGCAAGATGTATTAGAAAAGCAGGGCTTTCCTACTCGAGTCCTCTCTGCCATAACCATGCAAGAAGTTTGTGAGCCGTATATTAGGCGCAGGGCGCTTAGGCATCTTGAGCATGGGCGTGTGGTTATATGCGCTGCAGGCACTGGTAATCCTTATTTCACTACAGATACTGCTGCCGCCCTTCGCGGTATGGAATTGCAATGCGATGCCATCATTAAGGCCACCAAGGTTGACGGCGTTTACGACAAAGACCCCATGAAGCATGCCGATGCTGTAAAATATGAAAAAGTTAGCTTTGATGAAGCTTTAGCTAAGCATCTAGGCGTAATGGATGCAACTGCAATTGCTCTTGCCCAAGAAAATGATGTACCCATCTTGGTTTGCAAGATGTTTAATGGTGATATTGGGCGTATTGTTTGTGGTGAAAATGTGGGGACTACTGTATGCAATTTATAAGACAGGCCGTTGAAAAGCTGTAACCTGCTGCTTCAACATAAAATTTTAGTCAGGTCATGGGGGGAAGAACCCCACTCCCTTCCTAAAATTTCATGTTTCATTGCATCTCACAGTTTTTGAACAGCCTGCAGATTTTAGCTTTTTTGTTAAGTACGTGCGACCAAGCGTAATGAAAAAAGCCCACAGGACGTGGGCTAGCCCCGC
>CAYJCI010000074.1:0-9166 GCA_964368595.1 uncultured Desulfovibrionaceae bacterium | reverse complement strand
ACGTTCACTTTAAATTTGCACAAATTGAACGCTCAATAGGTACGTTCGTTTCGGTGGATACCTTGCGCAAGTCAATTGTGTAGACGCCTGTACAGCGGGGCACTTGACAAAACTGAGTAGCCATAACAGTTCCGGTTTTTGCAAATAAAAATTAAAACCGTTATAGCTAGAGAAAAATAGAAAGCGGAATATAAAATCAAGGTGCATGCAAAATATCTTGCTTTTTTTCAAAAACAAGTGCAAAATATTTTGCAGATGGAGGTGTGGCTTTATGAGCAATTCTTTTGATTACAAACGATTACATATGCTGGAATTTTTAATTGAAGAACTTGACAGAGGCATCTTAGTTTGTGACAGAGAAGGCCGAATTATCATATACAATCAGGCATATAGCAACATTGACAATTTGCCTGTTGACAATGTAATAGGTCAGTTAATAGAAAAAAATTATCTAATTAAAAAAAATGAAAGTACACTTCGTACAGTCATGAAAACAAAAAAAAGTCAACTCTTGCATAGACAACGATATACCACTATTTCAGGAACAGAAGTTGATGTTCTCAAGGATACTTATCCCATTTTTGATGGAGAAGAGATCATTGGGGCATATAGCATTGTTCGTGACGTTTATAATGCGAAAAACTTTGCCCTGAATATCTTAAATACTTTAACTGAAAATGCCAGAATAACAAATGAAATTTATGATTTTTCAAAGATTACATTTAAAAGCAAGAAAATGAAGCAAAATGTGAAAATCTTAAATGAAATCAACGGGAGAAATATTGCTTTTTTTATAGATAATGGTGGGGAGGGAAAAGAGTTTGCATTGTTGACAGCCAAGCAATCATATAACTGTTTGAATCCAATATTTTTCAATTGCGCCTCAATTGAAGAAACGGATCAAAATCTTATTTTTTTTGGGAAAAATGGTGAAAAAGGAATTTTAGAAAAATCATTAAATAGCGTTGTTATACTTGAGAATATTGAATATTTAACCATTCAAATGCAGGTTAGAATTACAGAATTTATTACTAATAATAAAATTAATATATTTACTGTTTTTAACAATACACAAACAGAAATTATTTCGTCTAAAAAGTTAAATATTGATTTTTTTTACAAATTAAATGACATAGGGATAACAATACCACCTTTGTGCGAGAGAAAAGAAGATCTTTTAGTCTATGTAAATCTTATCTGCAATAATCTTGATCTAAAAATATCTGCCGACGCTTATAGCATATTAATTTCGTATGACTGGGCCGGTAATTATCTTGAATTATTGAATGTTCTTAAAAATGCATCCGTTCAACTTGAAAGTGGTGTCGTTACTGAAAAAGACCTCCCTGACTATATAAAAAATTTCAAAAAAGACAAAAAAAATACCGATGCTATAAGCTTTTCTTCGCTAACCGAAACTTTAGACTATACGGAAAAAGAGATTATTAAAAAAACTCTCGAAGATAATAATTACAATATTACAAAATCGGCAAATGAATTAGGTATAAGTCGGCAAAATTTACAATACCGAATGAAACGTTTATTGGCATAGCAACAAAAGAGTAATTAAGGAAACGTTGATTTATTAGCGTTTCCTTGCGAAGTTGGCAAAATTGCCAACTTCGTCGCGCCGAAATGAGAGGAAAAACCACGTTTTTCCGTCCCGAAGGGCTCATGTGAGGCGGCGTGCCTTGCTGATTTATTCTGCAAGCAGAATAAATCAGCGTTTCCTTAAGTATACGCTGATTAATTAGCATTTCCCTTAAAATATTATTCGAAAAGCGAAAGAGCAACCGCAAAATTTATTGCAGTTGCTCTTTTTTGTAAAAATAATTTCTAAAACATATACACAAGCAAGTTGTGTGCTTAATAATCAACGTGTAGTGTTATAGACAAGAATAACTTAGTAGGAGGATATTTAAATGAAAGTTTATTCAAATGTCTTAGGTGATGGGAAAGTTGTTTACACTTCGGGACAACTTGCTCTCGATGAAAATGGTAATGTTGCAGGTGATAATATTTATGACCAAACAAAAAAAGCATTAGAAAATGTATATGCCGCCATTTCTGAAGCTGGATTTGCAAAGCATAATATTGTAAGTTTAACAATTTATCTTGCTGATATTGTAAGAGATTTTGCAAAATTTAACGAAGCTTATATTGAATGTTTTAAAGAGTGCAAACCAGCTAGGGCGACCATTGGTGCAACGCTGTTTAAAGCAGATTTTTTAATTGAAATTCAAGCTGTTGCTAATATTGATGTAGACAATCGCAAATGAGAAGATTCTGGAATTTATAAAGGAGACGTAAAAATGGATTCACTAAAAATTACTAAAATAGAGGCCTGCGCTTATGTTTTGCCAACTCGGCGTAAATTTCGTTGGGCATCTTTAAAAGATCAAGTTGGCGGCTGTGTTTTAGTGCGCATTGAAACCGATAAAGGTATTGTGGGCTATGGCGAAGCCACCCCGTCTCCCGATTGGGGTGGTGATTTTAATCGCTATGGTGGCGAGACCCTTCAATCTGTTTGTTCCACTGTGAAAAATGTCGTAACGCCGCTTTTGCTTGGCGAAGATGCAACAAACATTACTTCAGCACATATGCTCATGGAAAAATATCTAAGGGCCAACAGTTATGTTAAATGTGCTATTGATATTGCTCTTTATGATATTTGGGGTAAAGCGACCGGCCAGCCGGTTTATAAACTTTTAGGTGGTCTGGCACGGCCAAAAGTGCGTATTGCCCATATGATTGGCATTATGTCCATTGAAGAGGTGCTTGAGGAAGCTAAAAACTGTGTAGCAGACGGCGTTTGCGCTTTCCAACTTAAAGGGGGGGAAGATATTGATCGCGATGTTGATTGTGTCAAGCAACTGCGTAAAGCCTTTGGTCGCAAAATATGGATTCGGTTGGATCCCAATACCGGCTATGGTGAAGTCAAAGAAACCCTTAATGCTTTAAACAGAATGACAGAAGATGGCCAACCGCTTTTAGATATGATTGAACAACCCCTTAGGGGTTTAAAAGAAATGGCTATTATAACCGACAAAAGCCCGGTTAAAACTGTCACTGACGAGAGCTCGTGGAATGTTGCCGATGCTTTCGAAAACATCAGTGTGCGTGGTAGCGATGCTATTTCGATCTACATTGGTAAAGCCGGCGGCTTTTATCAAGCCCAAAAAATTGCTACTCTTTGCGGTGCCTATAGCATCCCTAACGATACAAATGGCATTGAATCGGCAGTCGGCAACGCTGCCAATCTTCATTTTGCCCTTGCTCAACCATCAGTTTCGATGCCTTGTGTTATTTCCATAAATGCGCCTACAGGTAAACATCTCAATAAGTTTGGTGGGCACTTTTATTCTGATGACATCTGCAAAGAAGCTTTTCCCGTGGCTGATGGCTACCTTTACCCCTTAGATAAACCGGGACTCGGCATTGAAGTTGATATGGCCAAAGTAGAAAAATATAGCATCTAACCTTTGGGAGACGCATATTATGGAAAAAGTAAAATCAGAGGCTTTATACCTAACGCAAGAGTTAATTAAATTTAATTCTTTTGAGGAAAAGGGAAAGTTTGAAATTTTAGATTTTGTTATGAATTATCTTGGCGACGATGTCCCAGAAAAACAAGTTTATAACAGAGAAAACGCTCCCTTTTTTATAGCGCGCATTGGCGATAAAAGAGAAGATGGATTCCGGTTGATTTTGCAAGGTCATTTAGATGTTGTGCCTGAAGGCTTTATGCCCGATGCTTTTTCGCCTAAGCTAACTGAAGATAGAGTGATTGGGCGAGGAGCGAGCGATATGAAATCGGGTTGCGCCTGCAGTTTAGCCGCCTTTAAGCAAGCCGCCTTCAAAAAACTGACCAGAGGTGAAATCTACCTTGTTTTCACAACAGATGAGGAATTTAGCTCGCAAATGATTAAAGAAGTGCTGGAGAGCTATCTGCCTTCCGGTGATTTGGCTCTGGTCGGTGAACCGAGCAAAGGTATGCTTGGCATAGGGTCTAAAGGCAACCTTTGGGTTGATGTGGAAATTAATGGTGTTGCCGGGCACGGTAGTGCGCCGGAGGCAGCCCGTAACTCCATAGAGTTTGGCGTGCAGTTTTTAAACGAGTTGTTCGACTATCGCAATAATGAGCTTCCGAAAAAGCACGATGAGATCTTTGGGCTTCCGACTTACTCCGTGGGCTCGTTTAATGCCGGTGAATTTCCGAACATCATTCCCGATTACTGCAAGATTCAGCTTGATAGACGCTATGTGACGGGTGAAACAAACGAGTTAATTTTAAACGAAATCAATGATGCTTTGGCCAAGGCTCATCAAAAGTTGCCCGGATTTAAAACTGAGGTCACCAGGTGGGAATATGAGTGGCCGGTCTATTGCTATCCCACCGATAGCCCCGGATACCAAAGGATATTAAATGCCCTGTCTAAAATTGACGGCTTTGAGCCAAAAGCAGAGGGAGTTGCCTATTGGGGGGAAGGCGGGTATATAAATGAAAAAACCCCCGCCATATATTTTGGCCCCGGTAATATTGACGATGCCCACTCAAGCCACGAGTTTGTTCTTCTCAAAGATTTATACGATGTTGCCGAAGGTTACATGAGAATCATTGATGAATTTTGTCTGTAAACTCTTGAAAATCATTTAAGGAAACGCTAATTAATCTGCGTTTCCTTAATGTTGAAAAACTATGTTGGCTAGTTGGCAGACACTTTTTGATGGCAAGTGAATTTTTGTCAAATTTTGTCTGCAATATCAAGATTGCCAGTTAGTTCTAAAAGAAAGGTGCATTAGAAAATGACAACAAAAAGTGAAAGCAAGAATTTCTTACAAACAATTGATTTGATTATTGCGATTCCCGCTTTTATCATGCTTGTGGGCGTCATTGTTTGGGCATGGCTAGATGGTGCGAATATCGCCGCCAAGCTTAGCGCAGTAACAACATATTATGCAACAGTTTTTGGCCATTTTTATCTTGTTTTGGGTTTGATATTGCTTATTTTATCTCTCTATTTAAGCTTTTCCAAATTCGGCGATATTAAAGTCGGCAAACCGGATTCTACACCGGAATATAGTGACTTTAAATACTTTGCTATTTTGTTTTCTTCAGCCTTGGGGGCCGGTATTTGTATTTGGGGTTTGGCTGAACCCATGTATATTATGCAAGAATCCCTCTACGGCCTTGAAGCGAACAGTTCAGCAATGGCCGAAAAAGCTCTTTCCTATGCCTTTTTGCATTGGGGTTGGATTCCGTGGGCTTTTTTCGCCGTTCCCGGAGTCATGTATGGCTATTATATTCACAGTAAAGGAATTGCCCCGCGTTTCTCCATGCCTTTGCGTTTTTTAGTTGGGGAAAAACATTATGACTCGCCAATAATTAGATTTGCGGAATCTTTGCTGCTCATGGCCTCGGTTGCCGCTTGCCCTATTATTGTTATAAACGGTGTCAACCTTGTCACAAGTGGTCTTGATCTGGCGCTGGGAATTGATGTTGGCCTTATGTCCAAAGGTATTTCTTGTATTTTTATTTGCGGTATCTGCTTTTGGTCTTCGACTAAAAACATCAAAAGAGGTCTGGAAAAAGTCAGTACGGCAAATATTTATCTTTGCCTTTCCATTTGTGCTTACATTTTCATAGTCACCGACCCGAATTTTATTATTCATCTTGGCACCACGGCAATGGGCGATTTGCTAACCAATTTCTTTAAAATGGCCCTGTGGTCTGACCCCACCGGCGAAACCGGCTTCCCACAAGCGTGGACTATTGTCTATTGGATTTGGTGGCTTGTTGGGGCATTTATCACCGGCATGTGCTTTGCAAATGTGTGTAAAGGCAGAACGCTTCGTCAATCGTTTATTCCAATTATCGGCATTAGCCCTATCGTTGCATTTATCTGGTTTGCTACCTGGTTTGGCGGCGGGCTCTCCAGCGATTTGAATCAAGGTACTGACTACTTGGGCTTGCTTGCTTCCATGGGAAAAGAAGGCCTTGGGTTCCAATTTATAATGGATCTACCTTTGGGAGAGATTGTTGTTCTTTTCTATATTCTCTTAATTGCTGTTTTTTGTTGCACCAGTACGGACGCTTTCTGTCTTTGTTACGCACAAATTTCAACGAAACAAAGTTATTTTGAAAGTAAAGCCGGTCAATCTGTCGAGCCTCCCGCTGGCACCAGGCTAATTTTTATCACTTTGACAACGCTACTTTCTTTTTTGTTGATGGCCGCTAATATTGATTTTAACGGCATTCAAGCTTTAGGCGCCGTCACAACCTTTCCTTGTATCTTTCTACTTTATGTCTTTATATATCAATTTGTGCGCGATTTGAAAAAAGACTATGCGGAAACATACTCCAAAGGTCAATATGTCACCTCTCCGCCAACAGCCATAGTAGCACCGACGACCACAAATTCTGTTATAGATACAGCTACATAAGGTTGTTTTTAGTCTAAGGAGCTCCGCGCATTGAATTGGGCGGAGTTCTTTTTAAATAAACGCTGATTAATTCTCGCATGCGAGAATTAATCAGCAAGGCACGCACGCCTTTCATGAGCCCTTATGGGAGGGAAAACCATGGTTTTTCCTCTCATTTCGGCGGCGGCAAAGTAGGCAAAATAGCCTACTTTGCAAGAAAACGCTAGTAAATCCGCGTTTCCTTGAATTATCATACTGCGTGAGAAAAGGAATAAATATGAATGTCACCCAAAAAGCGATTCACGATAATTCTTTAAAAATACTTTCAACCATTGGTTATAAAGTTGCAGATCAACGCATTTTGGCTAAACTTGCCGAAAATGACTTTCGTATTGATGGTACAACAGTTTATTTTACTGAAGAACAGATTATGGTTGCCCTTGCAACAACACCTTCCAGTTTCAAATTAACGGCGCGTAATGATGAAAAGAGCATAATTTTAGGTGAAGGATTCACGCACCTAACTCCGGGCTACGGCGCAACTTTTATTACAGAATTAAATGGTATTAAACGAGATGCAACCTTTCAAGACTATATAAATTTTGCCAAATTAACACAAAGCTCAGGTTGTCTTGGCGCCAATGGCGGCATTTTGGTTCAACCTGTCGATCTTGATGTTAATTCTTGTTTTCCGCTCATGTTATATGCGGCGTTGATTTTGTCTGATTTACCTCTGATTGGAATTTCGGCCCGAGAAGATGACGTAAGGCACACTCTGGAACTCGTTGAAATTGCCTTTGGCGGCAAAGAAAATTTTAGATCTGCTTATCATATTCTCTCACTTGTAAATACAGTGACGCCACTGCAGTTAGGCGAGTGCGGGGCTGAAACTTTGCTGGTAGCCGCTGAATTTAACCAGCCTGTCATCATTACTCCGGGGGTTTCCTTAGGGGGGACAGCTCCCACTTCATTGGCCGGCGCTCTGTCACTTGGCAATGCCGAACTTTTGGCAACCTTGACCATAGTGCAGACCCTAAAAAAAGGGCTTCCTGTTGTTTATGGTCTTGGAGCCACTGTTCTCGATATGAAATCAGGGGCTACTTATTTGGCGTCTCCCTTTAATGAAAGTTTTTCCCTTTTCGCTCGCACAATGGCCAAGGAGTACAAACTACCCAATAGAAACGGTTGCGCCATGACCGACGCCAAATGTGTTGGAATGCAAAGTGTCTTTGAGAGCACGGTGGCCCTTATGAGTGTTATTAAAGACCCTTGCAGTATTTCATTTCATAGCGCAGGCATTTTAGAAAGTTTCAAAGCCATGAGTTTTGAGCAATTTATAATAGATTGTCAAACGATCAAAACTATTCGCAAAGCGATGGAGCCAATTGATATTTCGGAAGAAGCTATGGCATATGACGCAATATTGAAAGCGGGCATAGGCGGCAACTTTTTGTCCAACGCCCATACTGTTAAAAATTTTAGAAAATATTCATACGAGCCCAAGCTTACTCCTTTAGCTAAAATTTTAAAAGAAGAGCCAGCATCCATAGATAAAAACTACTTAGAACGGGTGCAAAACGAATGTCAAGAGCAGTTAAAATCATACGTTTTCCCAGAGTTTAATGAAAAAACCAATCAAAAACTTTTGGATTATTTAGTTAAAAATTTAGGGGTTGACCAAGGCCTGCTCGAGTTCGGAGTGCATTGAAAGCTACCGGTGGGTGGCAAGGGCATCGCCCAGCAACAAGAGGTAGACAGACGGTTGAAGGAATATTGTCAACCTGAATTATTGCCTGAACAAGAGTTGATATTGAAAAGCTATATTGGTGATTTGGTAGACACTTTTTGATGAAAAGACAATTTTTTCAATTTCCTTCTGAAACAAAGGAGTGTTATCCAGATTTTAGTTTCAATTTGATATAATTTAAATTAGTCGCCGCTGAAAAATGTAATAACAGCTAGCAATAATTGATGAAACAGCGAAAAATCAAGGGAAAAATATGCAAGAAAATTATGCCCTTTTTAGCAAAACTCGGTATATTTTTCTCGCGAAAATGCCGATAGCGGCGGCTAATGCGCCTGCTGGCAAGCAAGTGGCCGCAGGCGAAGCACCAGCCGAAATTTACTTTCGGCAGCCTTTTGCGAACGCAAAAGGGGGCGATAGTCGGCGTGTCTCGCTGAAAAGCGCCCGAAAGGGAGTTTGGATAGGTTACACTTAAGTGGACAAATTTTCATCGAACAGTAGAATAAAACAATGGAGGAAAAAATGACTACACGTAACCTAACAAGCTACACGGAAGAATTTAAATTACAAATGGTGAAACTCTATGAAAATGGCAAGAGCTCAAAGGAACTTACAAAAGAATATGGCATGAGCTCTTCCACGCTACATAGTTGGCTAAAGCGCTATAATAATAGCGGTTCTTTCAAAAAAGAAGACAATATGACCGAACTTGAAAAGGAACTCATAGTTCTTCGTAAGCAAAACAAACAGCTACTGATGGAGAACGACATTTTAAAGCAGGCGGCTCTGATTATGGCACGAAAATAGCCATAATCAGAGCCAACTCAAGCAAATATCCAACCGTCAAGATGTGTAAACTTCTCAAAATTTCAAGGAGTAATTATTATAAATATCAAACTTCAAAACCAAAAATCGATAATTTGACGCCTAAAGTTATTGAAATCTTTAAAACAAACCGCTCTGCCTATGGCACAAGGAAAATCAAAGCTGAACTCTTTC
>CAYJCI010000073.1:0-9295 GCA_964368595.1 uncultured Desulfovibrionaceae bacterium | reverse complement strand
AAAATTATCCATATATTTTATCTAATAATGATCTTTTTACTGAAATTGTTGATAGCTTTGACAAGCCACTCATGGTAATCCCTAGCGAAACTATACAACATTTTAACCTATCACGTCGAAAAGTTTATATTATTATACATGACTCACAAGGCCGTATACTTGTTAGAACTTCACGCAAAGCTAAAACCTTAGACATTCCAAGCGTTAATGTTTATGCTGGTGAAGCTCGTGAGCACGCTGCCACGAGAGTCATTAAAAACATATTAAAATTAAATAACGACCAATACCTAGAACTGCAAGAACATACGATTAAACAATATCAACATGCTACATTTTTTATGTTTTTAATAGATAGCGAGCTTCAAAAAAATATGGGCAGAAAGGCGTTATGGTTGGATTTAGATGAACTACAAGGCTTTGTAACTCATTTTACAGACATGTTGGGCGAAGACTTATTAAACTTTATTACCCAAGGGTACTTTGAGCGCTGGCTAGCAAAATAGCAAAAATGCTCAACCTGTCCCCAAATTATACACAATCAAATAAAATAATTAAAGGACAAAACCAAGGAAAAGTTAAAGTATTAATTTATGAATGTCTGTTCAAACCCTTGCATATCCTCAATAGTCATGCCAGCACCACGCACAATTGTTGTTAATGGATCACTATCAACAATTACCTTAAGACGGGTTTCTTGAGCAATTCTCTGATTAAGCCCCTTAATCAAAGCCCCTCCCCCAGCTAACAAAATTCCATTACGATAAATATCACCAGCAAGCTCAGGCGGTGTTTTTTCAAGGGTGGTAAAAATGGCGTTAATTATAGTACGTAAGCAATCTTGCAAAGCCTCTCGAATATGCCCTTCTGAAACTCGTACGACTTTGGGAATTCCTTGCAAAATATCCTTACCAGAAACGTCAAGTAAGGGAGCATTGGGCATTGGCACTGCACAGCCCAGAATTTTTTTAACATTTTCAGCCGTATTATCACCAACTTGTAATTGAAAGACATCATGCAAATAACGACGCACCGCCATATCCATTGCATCACCAGCTACACGCACAGATTCAGCACAAGCAATTGCCGACATGGTAATCACAGCCACCTCAGACGTACCACCACCAATATCAAGCACCATATTGCCAAGAGGCTCTCGCACTGGCAAATTTGAACCAATAGCAGCCCCCATGGGCTCTTCCAAAAGGCGCACCTCCCTAACCCCTGCTAAAAGCGCAGCATCAATGACGGCCTTTTTTTCCACCTGAGTGATGCCTGTGGGCACGCAAATAACAATGCTAGGCTTGGCAAGGCGCAAGCCAGTAATGGCTTTTTTGATGAAGTAAGAAATCATTTCCTTGGTAACATCAAAGTCAGAAATGACACCATCCTTCATGGGGCGAATTGCTTTAATTCGCTTAGGTGTGCGGCCAATATATTGCTTAGCTTGAGCGCCCACTGCAACAATTTTGTTCTCTAAAGTGTCCACAGCAACCACGGAAGGCTCGTTAATAACAATCCCGTGTTCTCTGGTGTAAAGCAAGGTATTGGCGGTGCCAAGATCCATGGCAAGCCTTTTTCCCAAAAAATTAAAAAATCGGGAAAACATTATTCGCCCTCTTTATAGGCTACGCCGTCATGATCATAATTTACACTGCCTTCATTATGCACAAAGGCCTTGGGTAATAGTTGATGTAAACGACTTTTTAAATAAAGATTTTCTAAAAATAATGCTAAATTATCAACACATTGATGCAAGAAACTACGTAAGGCTTCATCCATTACTTGAGCATTTGAATGAGCAAGGCAAAGCACGCCACGTACAGATTTATTAACCATAACTGGCATACATATCACAGCCTTAAACGCTGGAAATTCATCAATTTTTCCAAAAAGAGCAGGTGCCACACTGTCACTAAAGCCCTCTGAAAAAATAGGTTGGCTCTCATCGCGTAAAATCCAACCAACAATACCATTACTTAATGGTATGCCTATGTTTTGATTATTCTTGATAAGTAGTGGAACGGACTCACCTTCCACATTGTAACTATCACCCAAGCTATCAATGGAAGCAAAGGCGCAGTATTCAAATTTAGTAGCTCTTGCAATGGTATTTAGGTAATTTTGTAAAAATATGGGCCAGCGCTTATGCTGAAAGCGTAAACCTTGTATAATACCAAGGTTTACAAAATATTCAGGTATATTACCAGCAAGAGCAGAATTACCACCAACACCGCACTGTTGCCTTGCAATATCTGCAAACATTTGAAGTATTTTATTGTCTTTGTCTGAAAATGAGTATTGCTTTTTGCTATCAACACAAATAACACCACCAGCCGGAACTGGGCAGCCCATAAAGGCTTTAATATTAACGTCAACTTCATCAAGGTAGTAACCTAGGTTACTATTGTGTTGGTCAAAATTTGCCACTACCAATGGTTGATTATTGCGTAAAATCCAACCAGCTAGGCCAATGCCAGGCAATAGCATTTTACGAAAATCGCCTTCATCACCAAGGGAGAATGAAGCCACAAGTTCATATTCATTGCCATGATCACAGGGTAAATAAAGTGTTGCAGAGTAAGCATCAAAGACACTACAAACAGCTGCAAGCAATTGATTTTGAATGTTTTTTTGTTCTTTCATAATTTTTAATTGGCTATGGGTTTTATTATTATTTCCTTGTTCATACTAGCAAAGCCCCTGCATACTCGCAACCGCTTTTTAAGCCTAATAATTAAAAATAAAAAATTATCTATATAGTAGTAGAAAAACACTAGAAATTTATAAAGAAATAATATATTATTCTTTTTGTTTGCAGGGGTATACCAATGAATAAATAATTTTTTGCAAATCATAAGGTGCTGACATGCTCCATTGGAAAAAAGTATTTTCTAAGGATAACTTTCCTTGGGCAAATGAAAGCTCATTTAAGGATGTTATAGAAGTCAACTCCTTAGATGAATTATATGCTTTGCTCAATGCAGTTCACATACGTCACTGCCTTGTAAAACCCTATCAAACAACCAAAAATTATCCACTTGTAGAGGCTAGAGAGCTTCTACCCTCCTTTGATAATGACATGTGGGAATATAGCCATTTACCTGGCTTTGCATTGGTGGCTTTTGATCGTCCGCTTCAATACCTTTCTGAAATATTTCAATATGACATTCTACACCCTGTATTAAATACAGTGCATGCTCCAGAGGGTGACTTTTGCCCACTGGAAGAACCCATCATTAAACGCAACCTTGAAACCATAGCCACACGCCTACCCCGTGTTATACATGATGAATTTCGTAAAGTTTGTGGCAGGCTTGATACATCTTTATTAGACTATTATCCAGCATTATTACCATATTTACTAAAGCTTGATAGAGCTCATGTTTTGTCTACAGATGCAATTGGGCAATTTCACTTAACTGGAATTTTTGCTTCATTCCCATCAGATATTGATAATGAACTCAAACGTTTTGGCATGCGAATGGGTAAATTTGTTTATGGTGATAATGACATGTATGAACGCAACAGGATGTTTGTATATCAATATTTAATGGAATTGTATGGCTTTCCTGTGGTATCTGAGCGACGTACATCAAGTGCATTATTTGCACGCAAACTTCATAATATTAATGAAAAATTCCTTTTAAGAGTTCTTGGTCAAACAGATCGCACCATTACAACCTACAGGGGTAAGGGAGATCATAGCCGCTACCCTACGGTTGAAAAAATAGCCCTTATTAGTGTTGATTCTGACCAAGTAGAAGCATTGCAAACTATTGAAAAAGGTGGCTATTTCCTTGATGAAGAAAATCGCGTAGTTATTATTAGAGTAAGCTATCATCAACACGCTTATGACCCGACCAACGTACGCCAAGACCGTGCTTTATCAGTAGCAAAACAAGAGGTATTACACCCCCTTACTGGTGTTCCACTACAAGGCCTAAACATTATTCGTGACAGTAGCAATATGTTCTTACGCTTAAATGATATTGTGCGTGGCGAATATTCAGGGCGAATCATCTACAAACGCACCGAAATTATTGAAAATACTGACACAGAGGAAAAAAGAATTAAATTCCTCTACTCTTGGCTTACTAAGCATCAAAGGCGAATTATATCATATAGTGATGACTTTTTTGCAAAAATTGACATGGTGGTTAGTAACTATCTACAAGCTGCGGATAAAGAGGATGCTTTTGATGTTAACCGTGAGGCTTACCGTGAATTATTAAAACGATATAGCTACATACAGCAAGCAAGAAAAGTTGGCATACTTGAAGAATTAAGCGAGCACTATTTCAAGGGTGTTAGAATTGGCTACTATCAAATGACGCGAGAAGCTGTAGAATTGCTTAGTGATTTATCGTATGAAATTGTTAACTTTTTCCCCTCATTGGTGGATACAATTATTAACATCATTGATAGCATTTTGGCAGATAGGTACATTAGGCGTAGTTATATGGAAGTTCCAGAAGATACACTTTCACAAAAAGGCGTTGAAATTCGTAAAAACTATCGGCGCATTGTTTCTTTACGAGATGTATTTATTTCAGTGCGCAAAGCACGCACCAGCAATCAATAAAACATAAGAGTTATTATGCCTCAAGCTTTCTATTTACCAACCGAACAATGGGCATCACATTGCATACTTGATGGCCAAGAAGCAAGACACTTAACCCAAGCCTTGCGGATGCAAGCTGGTGAAAAAGTTATTATTTTAGATGGTAATGGCAAAAAAGGACAATGTGAAATTGAAAAAGTAAGTAAACGTGAAGTGCGTTTACATTTATTACAAGAAGAATTTATTCATCGTCCACTTTCACTACCAATAATGGCCCTTGCTTGGAGTAAGGCCACCAGACGTGGCTTTTTTATGGAAAAGGCGGTGGAACTTGGTGTACATGAAGTATGGCTTTGGGCTGGAGATCATAGCCAAGGCCGCATCCCCACAAATGTTAAAGAACATTGGCAAGCTCAATGCATCGCTGGCATGAAACAATGCCAAAACCCTTGGCTACCTAAAATTCAAATTTTACCCAATGGCATTAAAGAGTTGACTGAAAAAAGCTTGGATATTGAGCATAAAATGCTACCTTGGGAAGTGCAAGACAACATCCCCATGCTAACACCTGAATTAATCGGTAAAAGCGGTAGAACTATTTATGCTATTGGGCCTGAGGGTGGTTTTTCAGATAAGGAAATTAAATCCTTTAATGAGGCTAAATTTATGCCAATTAGCCTTGGGAATAGGGTCTTACGTTGTGAAACAGCAGCCTTGCTTTGCTTAGGCTTACATTGGTGGGCATCTCATCTATCCTTGCAAAATGATTAATTTTATTAATCACTGCAATTATTTAGACTCTGCTTGTTTATAAACTTGATTTTACTCAGTATTTTTTTGAGTAGCGCGTGTAATTATTCCTATTAATACGCCAAGGTAAGCCATAACTAAAGCTTGCCACCAACGTTGAAAGAAATTATGACCAACTATACCGCTAGCTAAAAAAGCTCCCCAACCGCACCAAAAAAACACAGCAATACGCCAATATAGATTATCCTGAGTTGCAAAATTAGTTATTTTTACAGATTTATATTGCACAATAAGCATGCGTAGTTTTTTATAACTCCAACATAAAATACCTAATAAAAACGCCATTACAAGCAAAAATCCAACAAGGCCATTTTCACAAAGAAATTGCAAATAAATATTATGAGGGTGGGAAAGAATTTGATGAGAACTGTTGCCAGCTAACTTAAGCATATCAATAACAGCACTTTGATACATACCAAGGCCAGCACCAAAAATTGGATTTTCCTTAAATAATTCCCATGCATATTCCCACAATGTCCAGCGGTTGTCACTCTGAATTACGCTCCAAGATAGGCGTATACTTGGTAATTGTAATAATCCTATACCCCCAACTCCAAGTGCAATTAGAACTTTCCATGGTAACACTCGCCAAATCACCGCCCCTAAAAACATAGCAACTACAAGAGTTATATAAGCATTACGAGTGTAGGAAAAGAACATTAAAAAAACAGCTGGGCTTAATAAAAGCGACGTATATATAAATGATTTAATTTTTTGAGTTTGTCGTAGAGTAAGAAATATCGCACTAGCAGGAATTAGAGTTAAAGCTATATAATTGCCCACACGGTAATCACTAAATGAGCCAGTCAACCTACCACTATTTATGGCAGTGTGAAGTATAAAATCATAACCTGTAAAATATTGATAAACACCATTACAACCTTGTACAAAAAGAGCCAAGATTAAAGCCCATAAAACATGCTTTAACTCACGAATGTTGCGAACACATTCCATAGCTACAAAGGGTAAGGTAAGCGAAGTGAAAGAATGCAGAAGCACAATCTTAAAACTACCTGCGATATTTTGAGAAAACGTGATACCAAGCACTAAAAATATATAGTAAAGTACAAAGTATTTTTTACCATCAAATAGTTTTAATGTGCTATTTTGATAATCAAGAAAATAATAAGGCAAAAGACAAAGCAAACAAAAAACAGCAAAAAAATCACGTAAAAATGGCGTGAAGCTAAATGTAACCAAATAGAGCAAAAAAAAGCTACGCATGAGCAAGAGCCAATGCGAAGCATTTTGTAAATAAAGACTTAATTTTACAACTCTAGATGAAAACAAGGCAACTCCAAAAAAACAATAGTGATTATATAATAAATAAAAAACCTTACAATGTCAAATAGTAACATTGAAAATAAGTATATATTCATGCTATATACTTAATAACTACAAAAAATTATATTAAAATCTTTAAGTAAAAGAAATCCTTTCTACTTGCTTAAATACTATGAGTTAAAAATGCTTTCACCTTGAATAACTTGCCAAACATGTACTTTTTGTATAATGTTTCTGGCTTGCACGCATATTCATGCTTACAATATAATACATTGTAATAACAGGACTTATAATGACAGTACGCCGCCCATTGGCTGAACGCCTCCGCCCAGAGCAAATCGAGCTTTTTGTGGGTCAAAGCCACTTAACTGAGCGCTTAAAAGCACTTGTAAATGCAGAGCGTTTACCTTCATTATTATTTTTTGGCCCTCCAGGTTGTGGAAAGTCAACCATCGCCCTGCTACTTGCCAAGGCAAAATCTGAGCATGTTTTACGCATAAGCGCACCAGAGGCAGGCTTACAACAATTAAGACGTAAGCTTAGTGGCATTGATATTTTAATACTGGATGAATTGCACAGATTTTCCAAAGCTCAGCAAGATTTTTTCTTACCATTAGTTGAATCTGGTGAGCTCACATTAATTGCAACCACTACAGAAAATCCATCTTTTAGCGTAACACGACAATTATTATCAAGGCTACACGTACTACGCCTTCGTACTCTTGGGCGCCCTGAGCTTGCAATCTTAGCAAAGCGCGGTGCAGAAGATCAAAACATCACCCTACAAGATGACGTTATTGATTTGCTCGCAACTGTTGCGCATGGGGATGCAAGAACTCTCTTAAACCTCATAGAATATGTAACCACACTACCCGAAAGCGAGCGTACTTTTGAACGTGTAAAGGCTGGCCTGCCTGAAATATTAACAAGGCACGATAAGGACGGCGATAGCCATTATGAGCTTGCCTCTGCTTTAATTAAATCCATACGTGGCAGTGACCCTGATGCAGCAATATATTACCTTGCTTGCTTACTTGAAGGTGGCGAAGACCCGCGCTTTATTTGCAGGCGGCTTATACTATCTGCCTCAGAAGATGTTGGCCTTGCGGATCCAAACGCCCTGCCCCTTGCCATATCTTGTCAACAAGCTATTGAATTTGTTGGCATGCCTGAAGGTTTTATTCCTTTGGCTCAAACAGTTGTATATTTAGCTCTTGCTAAAAAAAGCAATAGCACCTATGCCGCTTATCTACGCGCTCAACAAGCAATACGTAGCCAAGGTGTGCAGCCTGTCCCCTTGCATTTACGTAATGCATCAACCAAGCTCCAAAGAGAATGGGGCTATGGTAGAGAATATAAATATCCACATGACTATCCACAAAGCCATGTGGATCAAGACTATTTACCGCAAGAACTACTTAGCCGTAAATTTTATCAACCACGCACCAATGGCGATGAGGTTAGACTAAGCCAATGGTGGCTCAAAATTACAAAAAAGTATGGTGACTATAATGAATAATGCCCCTAATAATTTTGACCCGCAATTTTATACTGGCGATACCTACAATTCCCCAGTACGCGACATTAGCATAATGGACAAATTTTTACCCAATACTTGCTTTTACCTTAGGGCAATATTTGGACCTATGCTGAGCTTATGCCTTGCTGCACAGTTAAAAAAGGCTGATGACCACGCATGGGCTCTCAACAGTGCACGCATAGCCAGAACGCTTGAGGCATCTGGTTGTAAATTTTCAATAACTGGCATGGATGCATTAAAAAATATGAATGAGCCATGTGTTATTGTTGCTAATCATATGAGCACGCTAGAAACTTTTGTCCTACCTAGCCTAATTCGTCCGCATATGCCTGTTACATTTGTAATTAAAAAAAGCCTCACCACCACTCCACTTTTTGGCAAAGTCCTTGAAAGTAGAGATGCCATTGCAGTTGGCCGCACTAATCCACGCCAAGACTTCCAACTAGTGATAGATGAGGGTAAAAAAAGGCTTGAGAATGGCATGAGTGTTGTAATCTTCCCACAAAGCACTCGTTCTGTTGTATTTAACCCAGCAAAATTTAACAGCATTGGAATAAAGCTTGCCAAACACGCAAAAAAGCCTATTATCCCTCTGGCCTTAAAGACAGATGCATGGGGTCAAGGCAAATTAATGAAAGACTTTGGCCCAGTTCAAAAGGAAAAAACTATACATCTTGCCTTTGGTGAACCCATGCACATAGAAGGTAACGGCAAGGAAGAGCATGCCCAAATATGTCAATTTATTTCTCATAAATTAGAACTCTGGGCCAAGGAAGAAAGATAAAACAATCTGACCCATCATAAACAATTAAACAACAAAATTAAAATGCAAAACAATCAATCATTACGCAATATTGCTATTATTGCACACGTTGACCATGGCAAAACTACCCTTGTGGATGCACTCTTTCGTCAAAGTGGCGTTTTTAGGGCGGACCAACAGGTAGATGATAGAGTCATGGACTCCATGGACCTTGAAAGAGAACGCGGTATCACTATTGCTGCTAAAAACTGTGCTGTATCTTGGAATGATGTAAAAATTAACATCATCGACACCCCAGGCCACGCCGACTTTGGTGGTGAGGTTGAGCGCGCACTTT